>NZ_JCBANN010000005.1:0-185530 GCF_059761975.1 Achromobacter sp. 46006 | reverse complement strand
GAACGCCGCCCTCGGGCGGCGTTCTGCATTGGCGCGGCGGATTCGCCGTCGCCCGGGGCGGGAGGCGGCGCGCCTGGATCAGGCGCCCGCCTCGATGTGCGCGGCGACGGCCCGCCCGATGTCCTCGGTACGCGCCTTGCCGCCCAGGTCGGGCGTGCGCGGACCGTCTTTCAGGCAGTGCTCGATGGCGGCGAGGATGGCGTCGTGGGCTTCCTGGCTGCCCAGGAATTGCAGCATCAGCGCGCCCGACCAGATCATGGCGATAGGATTGGCGATGCCTTTGCCGTAGATGTCCGGCGCCGAGCCGTGCACCGGCTCGAACAGCGAGGGGAAGGCGCGTTCCGGATTCAGGTTGGCCGAGGGCGCGATGCCGATGGTGCCGGTGCAGGCCGGGCCCAGGTCCGACAGGATGTCGCCGAACAGATTGGAGGCCACCACCACGTCGAAGCGCTGCGGTTGCAGCACGAAGCGCGCGGCCAGGATGTCGATGTGCTGCTTGTCGGTCTTGACGTCCGGATACTGCTGGCCGACGGCGTCGGCGCGCTCGTCCCACCAGGGCATGCTGATGGCGATACCGTTGCTCTTGGTGGCGACGGTAAGCTGCTTGCGCTGGCGGCGATTGGCCAGCTCGAAGGCGTAGCGCATGACGCGGTCGGTGCCATGGCGGGTGAAAACCGATTCCTGGATCACGATCTCGCGCTCGGTACCGGAAAACAGGCGCCCGCCCAGGTTGGTGTACTCGCCCTCGGTGTTCTCGCGCACGATGAAGAAATCGATGTCGCCGGGGCGCTGGCCGGCCAGCGGGCAGGGCACGCCCTCGAACAGCCGCACCGGGCGCAGGTTGATGTACTGGTCGAATTCGCGGCGGAATTTCAGCAGCGAGCCCCACAGCGAGACGTGGTCCGGCACCGTGGCGGGCCAGCCGACCGCGCCGAAGTAGATGGCGTCGTAGCCCTGCAATTGTTCCTTCCAGTCGGGCGGCATCATCTCGCCGTGCTGCGCGTAGTACTCGCAGTTGGCCCAGGGAAAGGTGTCGATCTGCAGCGCCAGGCCGAAGCGGCGGGCGGCGGCCTGGACGGCGCGCAGACCTTCGGGCAGGACTTCATTGCCGATGCCGTCGCCGGCGATGGCTGCGATTTTGTGGACGTGGGACATGGGGAACCTGGAAAAGGGAAGGGGAAGGGCGTTCCGCGCCGCGCCATGGGGCGCGTTGCTGGCGATGGCAGCCATGGTAGGCGTCCCTACAGTCCATCTACAATGGGCCGTCGCGTGAAATGACCCTGCACGAATCGTGAATAATGACCTGCTCCCCGCCGACCTGCGCGTTTTCAACGCGGTGGTGCGCGCCTCCAGCTTTTCGCGCGCAGCCGAAGACCTGGGCATGTCGGCCGCCTACGTCACCAAGCGCATCCGGCTGCTCGAGGCCAGTCTCGGCACGCCGCTGTTCCATCGCACCACGCGGCGCGTGGTCGTCAGCGAAGCGGGCGAGCGCGTCTATCACTGGGCCCAGCGCATCCTCGACGACGTCGAGCACCTGGTTGAAGAAGTCGGCGTCACGCGCCGCGAACCGCGCGGGCTGCTGCGCATCTGCAGCAGTTTCGGTTTCGGGCGGCGGGTGGTGGCGCCGGCGCTGTCGGCGTTCGTGTCGCGCCACCCGGCGGTACAGGTGCGCTTCGAGGTGTTCGACCGCCTGATCGACGTGGCCGCCGAAGGCTACGACCTGGACGTGCGCGTGGGCGACGGCATCGCGCCGCACCTGATCGCGCGCAAACTGGCGGCCAACCACCGCCTGCTGTGCGCCGCGCCGTCATATCTGGCCGAACGCGGCGTGCCGCGCAAGCTCGACGACCTGGCGGCGCACGATTGCCTGGTGATCAAGGAACGCGATCATCCCTTCGGCGTGTGGCGCATGCGGCGTGGCGAACGCGAGCATACCGTCAAGGTGCGCGGACCGCTGTCGGCCAACAATGGCGAGATGGCAGTGCAGTGGGCGGTGGACGGCCGCGGCATCATTCTGCGCTCGGCTTGGGACGTGGGGCCGCTGATCGCCGCCGGCAAGCTGGTGCCGGTGCTGCCGCAATACCGCCAGGAGGCCAATATCTGGGCGGTGTATCCGGCGCGGCTGAACGCCTCGGCCAAGGTACGCGTGTGTGTGGATTTCCTGGAGGCGCATCTGAGCCAGCTTGACGCGAACGACTGACGCGATCGGGTCGCGCGGCTCACGGCCTGGCGACAGGCCGGCGTACTCGGCTTGCGTCAGGTCAAGCCGACGGTGCGGGATGGGCTGGCGCGCCGACGCCGTTGACACATCGCAAGCTGTCCGCGGGCCGGCTCCGCTGTAATGACCTTGTGAACGACAAGGTTATTCAACAGGAGAAAGCCATGAGAAAGAAGCACGCGATGCTCGCGGCGGGTGTCGTCATTGCGCTATGGGCGGGCCAGGCGTCGGGTGCGCCCCGCCAGGAACCGATCCAGCCGATCGAGGCGGCGGTGGTCAAGGACCCGGCCAAGGTGGAACTGGGCAAGAAGCTGTTCTTCGACCCGCGCCTGTCGCGCTCGGGCGCGATCTCCTGTAATTCCTGCCACAACCTGGGCATGGGCGGCTCGGACAACCTGAAGGCGTCGATCGGCCACAAGTGGCAGCAGGGCTCGATCAACTCGCCCACGGTGCTCAATTCCAGCCTGAACATCGCCCAGTTCTGGGACGGCCGCGCCAAGGACCTGCGCGAACAGGCCGGCGGCCCGATCGCCAATCCGATGGAAATGGCCTCCACCCATGAACTGGCGGTGCAGGTGCTCAATTCCATTCCGGGCTACCGCGCCGAGTTCAAGCAGGTGTTCGGCAACGACGGCATCACCATTGACGAGGTGACGGGCGCGCTGGCCGCCTTCGAGGAAACGCTGGTGACGCCGAACTCGCGCTTCGACCAGTGGCTCAAGGGCGACGACAAGGCGCTGACCGTCCAGGAACTGGCCGGCTACACGTTGTTCAAGAACAGCGGCTGCGTGGCGTGCCACAACGGCGTGGCGGTGGGCGGCAACTCGTTCCAGAAGATGGGGCTGGTGGCGCCGTACCAGACCGACAACAAGGCCGAGGGCCGCGCCGCCGTCACCGGCAAGGACGCCGACCGCTTCAACTTCAAGGTGCCGACGCTGCGCAACGTGGCGCTGACCTATCCGTACTTTCATGACGGCGAGGCCGCCACGCTGACGCAGGCGGTGGACGTGATGGGCCGCCTGCAATTGGGCCGCACCTTCACGCCCGAGGAAAACGCGCAGATCGTGGCGTTCCTGAAGACCCTGACGGGTGACCAGCCGGCGATCCAGTATCCACTGCTGCCGCCGTCGGCGGACGACACGCCGCGGCCGGCGCCGTTCGTGAAGTAGGGCGGCGCCGCTGGGGGCGCTGCCTGTAACGGGCGTCGTTCGCCTCGGCGCGGACGACGCCCTTTCTACTGGCGCACCGTGCGCACGTCGGCCGGCGGCGCCGTCTCGAAATTGCTGCGCCACGGGTTGATGTCCAGCCCGCCGCGCCGCGTGTAGCGCGCATAGACCGTCAGTTGCTCGGGCGCGCAGGCCTGCATGATGTCGGTGAAGATGCGTTCCACGCAGTGCTCGTGGAATTCGGCGTGCTGGCGGAACGAGATCACGTAGCGCAGCAGCGACTCGCGGTCTATCGGCTTGCCGCGGTAGCGGATCTGCACGCTGGCCCAATCGGGCTGGCCGGTCACCGGGCAGTTGGATTTGAGCAGGCGCGAGCACAGGGTTTCCTCGACCACGTCGCCCGGGCGGTTGCGCAGCAGTTGCGGCGCCGGCTCGTAGGTGTCGATCTCGATGTCGAGCTTGTCTATATAGATACCGTCCAGTTCGCCCATCCGCAGTTCGCCGAAGCGCTGCGGCAGGATGAAGTCCAGCCCCACGGGCGCGCCGGCGGCGGCGCTCAGGTCGCGCTCCAGGCGGCCGCGCAGGGCGGCCGAGTTGACCAGCCGGGTCTGGTTGAACGAGTTCAGGTACAGCTTGAACGACTTGGACTCGATGATGTTGGGGCTGTCGGCCGGCACCGAGAACGTGGCCATCGCCACCCGCGGCTTGCCCTTGGCGTCGAGCCAGGACAACTCATAGGCGTTCCACAGGTCCACCCCGGTGAACGGCAGCGGGCCGCTCGCCAGGTTGAGCGCCTCGCGGTTGTGGGCGCGGGCGATGGGGAACAGCAGCGAGGGGTCGTATTGCGAGACGTAGGTCACGCTCTGGCCCAGCGGGCCGTGAGACAGCGTCATGGAAAGGTCGTCGGAAAACGTGGAGATGACCGCATTGTAGGCGGTCACGAATGCTTCATTTTTCGCATCATGAAACGCCGCTCCCGGCATGTGAAAGTTCGTGCTGCGCCGCCGCGCAAGGCCATTTCACGGATGACAATCGCGTTCCGCAATGCGGAATGATCTAAATAAGCATTTGATTTATATAAATAATATTTTTCCTCTTGTATAAGAGGCGCGGCCACATTGCTCCGCAGCACAGGCATAGACTTTCTCCAACGATTCACGCAATGCAACCCCGAAGTTTTCTTGCCTTTTCAGCCATAGACCAAGGAGCATGACCATGAGCAACCGCGAAACCGAAATCCGCAATCTGCAGAAAGACTGGGCCGAGAACAGCCGCTGGCAGGGCATCAAGCGCGACTACAGCGCCGAGGATGTCATCCGCCTGCGCGGCTCGATCGCCGTCGAGCACACCCTGGCCCGTCGCGGCGCGACCCGCCTGTGGCAGCAACTGCACAGCGAGCCTTTCGTGAATTCGCTGGGCGCCCTGACCGGCAACCAGGCCATGCAGCAGGTCAAGGCCGGCCTCAAGGCCATCTACCTGTCGGGCTGGCAAGTGGCCGGCGACGCCAACCTGGCCGGCGAGATGTACCCCGACCAGTCGCTGTACCCCGCCAACTCCGTGCCGCAGGTCGTGCGCCGCATCAACAATTCGCTGACCCGCTGTGACCAGATCCAGTGGATGGAAGGCAAGAACCCTGGCGACGAGGGCTACATCGACTTCTTCGCGCCGATCGTGGCCGATGCCGAAGCCGGTTTCGGCGGCGTGCTGAACGCCTTCGAGCTGATGAAGGCCATGATCGAGGCCGGCGCCTCGGGCGTGCACTTCGAGGACCAACTGGCCTCAGTGAAGAAATGCGGCCACATGGGCGGCAAGGTGCTGGTGCCGACCCGCGAGGCCGTGGCCAAGCTGGTCTCGGCGCGCCTGGCGGCCGACGTGATGGGCACGCCCACCGTGCTGCTGGCCCGCACCGACGCCGACGCCGCCGACCTGGTGACCAGCGACGTCGACGAGAATGACCGCCCGTTCATCACCGGCGAGCGCACCGTGGAAGGCTTCTTCCGCACCCGCGCCGGCATCGACCAGGCGATCTCGCGCGGCCTGGCCTACGCGCCGTACGCCGACCTGATCTGGTGCGAAACCTCCACGCCAAACCTGGAATACGCCCGCAAGTTCGCCGACGCGATCCATCGCCAGTTCCCGGGCAAGCTGCTGGCGTACAACTGCTCGCCGTCGTTCAACTGGAAGAAGAACCTGGACGACGCCACCATCGCCAAGTTCCAGCGCGAGCTGGGCGCCATGGGCTACAAGTTCCAGTTCATCACGCTGGCCGGCTTCCATGCGCTGAACTACGGCATGTTCGAGCTGGCCCACGGCTATGCCCGCAACCAGATGAGCGCCTTCGTCGAACTGCAGCAGAAGGAGTTCGCCGCCGCCGAGCTGGGCTTCACCGCGGTCAAGCATCAGCGCGAAGTGGGCACCGGCTATTTCGACGCCGTGACCCAGACCATCGAGGGCGGCCAGTCCTCGACCACCGCGCTGACCGGCTCGACCGAAGAGGCGCAGTTCGAGCACGGCAAGGAGCAGAAGGCCGCCTGAGCCGGACGGGATTGATTGCGCAGTTGCAGTTGTAGTGCTGTTGTAGGGTGGATTCAGGGTGCCTTCGGGCACCCTCTTTTTTTGGGCGGGCGCCGTCGCGCGATGGGAGCGGCGTCCTACGGCCCGGCTGCTGCCGCGTTACCCGCTTCTTCCTTTAGCCATTCGGTGAACGCCTGGATAGGGAGCGGGCTCAGGGTGAACGGTTCGGGGAGGACCAGACAGAAGGTCTTGGAGACGGTTTTTGCCTGGGGCCATGGCGCTACCAGCCGGCCCATGGCGATTTCGGTTTCCACGTAGAGCCGCGGCACCAGCGCCACGCCCAGTCCGGCCAATGCCGCTTCGATCAGCATGGCATGCAGGTCATAGCGCACGCCCAGCGCCGCGTTGGCCAGGGGGATGCCGGTTTCCCGCGCATACCGCTGCCAGGCGTCCGGATTCTGCCGCCGGTGCAGTCGCGGCAGGGCGTCCAGGGCCATCGGGCCGGCGTCGCCTTCCACCAGCGCGGGATGGCACACGGGGATCAGCACTTCGTCGAGCAAATGCTGCGTATGCATTCCAGTCCAGGCCGGATGCGCGAAATGGATGGCGGCGTCGAACCCGCTGCCGGCCAGGGCGAACGGCTCCAGGCGCTCGGCCAGATGCACGGCGATGTTCGGGTGCTGCCGCTGGAATCGCGGCAGGCGCGGAATCAACCAACGCATGGCGAAGGTGGGCACCGTGGCGATGTCAAGGTTGGCGCTGTCCTGCCGTTGCCCGATCAGGTATTGGCTGTCCCGATCCAGGCGGTCGAGCAGTTCGCGCACCTGGGTTGCGTAGCGCGCGCCGTTGGGCAGCAGCCGGACGCGGTTACCGATCCGCTCGAACAATGGAACGCCGAGAAAGGCTTCCAGCCGGCCGATCTGGCGGCTGATGGCGCCTTCGGTGACGGCCAGTTCGTCGGCCGCGCGGGCGAAGCTGCCATGGCGGGCGGCCGCCTCGAAGGCCATTAAGGAAGTATTGCTGGGAATCCTGCGGCGCATGGGGCGAGTTCCGGTTTGCCTTGATTTTTGCTCAATGAAGCATACCGAAAAATCGTTTTATGGCGTCTTTTTCAGGCCATACCATGATGAAACCTCAACCAAGGCGCCGGGCACGAAAGATGGCCGGCCGCGAGCGAACCCATGATCTACACCGTCGAATGCAGTTTCTCGGACCCCGCCAGCGAAGGGGCCTGGAATGATTTCTACAGCCTGAAAAAGCTGCCCGCGCTCATTTCCGTAAGCGGTTTCCAGACCTCGCAGCGCTTTCAGGCGCTGAGCGCGGGTTGCCCGACCTACCTCGCCGTGCATTCGATCGACGGGCTCGAGGTGTTGCTCGGCGAGGAATATCGGCAGAAGGGCGGCGGCAACTTCGCCCGCTGGCAGCCGCACATCACGGACTGGCACCGCAATCTCTATGCCGGCCTGGCGCGGGCCCCCGCCATTGCCGCGGACGAAACCCTGCTGGTCAGTGACGTCGGCGCCGAGCCGCTGGTCGCGCTGGGCCTGACGCCCGCCGCCATGCACGCCGTGGCGCTGGACAAATCGCCCGGGCACCGGTGGCTGGCGAAGTGCCCGCGCGGCGCGGATGGCCAAGCCCCCGCACTGCCGTCCGGCGTGCACCGCTATGCGCCGATGACGGCGCAGTTGGCGAATGCGCGCGGGGCCGGCCGCGATGCGTCGAAGTAGCGCCGCCATGCCCAACGTGACATTTTTCTTCGCGGCGCCATGCATGCCGGCCGACCGCGATCTGGCGGAGTTGGCCGAGGCATGCACAGGGCTGTGCGTTGACGTGCTCGGCGCGGCGCTGGAGAACGTGCACATCATCAACCTGGCGGTTCACCCCGGGCGCGGGCTTCCGGCATTCGCGGAAGTCCAATTCCGGCTCGAACCGTTCCGTCCACCCGCCGTGATGGAGGCCTTCATGGCGGGGTTGGATGAGGCCATCCTGCGCATCACGGGGCTGACCGCGCGCATCCGCTGCTTCGGCCATGCGGCAGGAGCCATCCATGCGCGCCATTGAGCATTCTGGAGGATCGCCATGCAACCCATGACCTTGCCAAGCCTGCGGATCGGTGAGTTCTCGATCACCGCCATCAGTGACGGATACCTGTCCGCCGCCCTTGAATCGCTCTCCAACATCGACCCGGAGGATGCCGCCAAGCTGCAGCGCGACGCGGGCGTCTCCGACCCCGGCGCCATCCATATCAATGGCTATCTGGTCCGGGGCAGGGGCCGCACGCTGCTGATCGATGCGGGCGCGGGCGGATTCAAGCAATGGGGCGGCAAGCTCCTGGCCAACCTGGCGTTGGCCGGCGTGCAACCCGGCGACGTCGATACGGTGCTGCTGACCCACGCGCATCCCGATCACATTGGCGGATTGCTGGATGCCGCGGGGCGGGAAGTCTTTGCGCGGGCCGAGCTGGTTGTACATGCGCGGGAGGTGGCGTTCTGGCAAGACGATGGCAATCTCGCGCGGGCCAGCGAGCGCGCACGCGGCAACTTCCAGTTCGCCCGCGAGGTGTTCGGCGCGTATCGAACCAGGATGCGCACGTTCACGGGCCGCGAGGTCCTGCCCGGCATCGACGCGGTGCCCCTGCCGGGGCATACCGCCGGGCATTCCGGCTTCCGTATCGAGTCCGACGGACGGAGTGTGCTGGTCTGGGGGGACATCGTGCATTTTCCGCAGATCCAGATCGCGCGCCCCGATGTGTCGATCGCCTTCGACCAGGATCCGACCCTGGCCGCCAACACGCGCTCGGCGCTGCTGGACATCGTCAGCGCGGATGGGCTCCTGGTTGCCGGCATGCATCTCGGCGAACCCGGCTTTGCCCGTATCGCGCGCCAGGGCGACGGCTACCGCATCGCCTACGAGACCTGAATGGGACGGCCCGGGTTGTCTCAGGCGGGGCGGCCGTTCGAGGCCAGGTAGGCACTGGGCGCCTGGCCCAGCGCGCGCCGGAACGCGCTGGTGAAGGCGCTCGCGCTGGCGTAGCCCAGGTCCAGCGCGACGCGGGTCACGGGCTGGCCCTGGCTCAGGCGCTCGATCGCGGCCAGCAGGCACGCCTGCTGGCGCCAGGCGCCGAAGCTGATGCCGGCTTCGGCGCGGAACTGGCGGGTGAAGGTGCGCCGGCTCATGCCGGCCGCGGCCGCCATCGTGTCCAGGTCCGTCGTGATCGACCGCGCCGCCCATAGCGCGCGGCAGGCGCGCGCCAGGCGCGGGTCGGCGGGCAGCGGCGCGTGCAGCGACAGCGCCGGCATGGCGGCGATTTCGGCCGCCAGCAGCGCCATCAGCTTGCCGGCGCGGCCGTCCAGGTCGTAGAGCGCGGGCAGGTCGATGGCTTCATCGAGCAGGTGGCGCAGCAGCGGCGAGACGGCGTGGACCCGGCATTCGGCGGGCAGGCCCAGGGCCTGCGCGGCGCGCGCGGTGAGAAAGGTGTTGAGCATGGTCACCGCGCCGCTCATGGTCATCTGGTGATCCATGCCCGCCGGCACCCAGCAGGCGCGTTGCGGCGGCACCAGCCAGCGGCCCGTCGGCGTGGCCACGCTGATGGCGCCGCGCGCGGCGTAGGCGAACTGGCCGCGGCGGTGGGCGTGCAGCGGGAAGGTCAGGCCGGCCGGGTAGTCGCAGGCCGTCACCACCACGTCGCGCGGAATGTCCTCGTAGGGATCGACCAGGGTATTGCGCATGGCCTGGATTCTACAGTGAATGACCCGATATCGAAGGCGGGCCGCCGGCGCCCGGCCTACGATGCCGCCATTGTCCATCGCGTTCGCTGCCCTGCGGCGGCGCATCGCCACACTCCAGGAGCCGACATGGCCAACACTTTCCATCGCGTGGGCCACGGCCCGCATCCCGTCATCGTGCTGCACGGCTGGTTCGGCGACGCGCACGCCTTCGAGCCGATCGAACCCTGGCTGTCGGGCGCGGACTTCAGCTACGTCTTCATGGACTACCGCGGCTATGGCGGCATGCGCGAGGCGGCCGGCGAACATTCGATCGACGAGATCGCCGCCGACGCGCTGGCGCTGGCCGACGCGTTGGGGTTCGAGCGCTTCAGCCTGGTGGGCCATTCGATGGGCGGCATGGCGATCGAGCGGGTCGCGGCGCTGGCGCCCGAGCGGGTGCGCGCGCTGGTGGCGGTGGCCCCCGTGCCGTGCGGCGGCGTGGCCATGGCGCCGGCCACGCGCGCGCTGTTCGACGGCGCGGCCGCGGACCTGGCCGCGCGCCGCGCCATCATCGACCGCAGCACCGGCGGGCGCCTGCCGGCGGCATGGGTGGCGTGGAAGGCCGACTATTCCGCCGCGCATTCGTCGGCGGCCGCGTTCGCCGCGTACCTGCCCGCCTGGGTCGGCACCGATTTCAGCGACCGCATCGACGGCCGCCATCCGGTGCTGGCCCTGGTGGGCGAGCACGATCCGGTGTTCACGCCGGCGCTGATGGCCGCGACCTATGCGCGGCGCTATCCGCGCACGACAGTCGAGGTGCTGGCCAATGCCGGGCACTATCCGATGAATGAAACGCCGCTGGCGCTGGCGGCGGCCATTGAGCGCTTCCTGCGGACCTCCGCCGGGGACTGAGCGCGGCGCACGCGGCGTTGCGGTCAGCCCGTTGCCGTCAACCGGCGGCGCGCATCGCCGCCAGGCATTTCGCCAGCGGCGGCACGGCGCGCGCCAGCGCCTCGACGGCGGCCGCGTCCACCCGCTCCAGCGGCGGGATCTCGGCCAGCACCCGCACGTTGCCGAAACGCTCGATGGCCTCGCGGTTGCCGGCCGACAGCGGGCCGCTCATGATCACGCCCAGCACCGGGATGGCGCGGCGGCGCAGCGCCTCCAGGCTGAGCAGGGTGTGATTGATGGTGCCCAGGCCGCTGCGCGCGGCCAGCACCACCGGCATGCCCAGGCGCGCGATCAGGTCGATCATCATGTGGCTGTCGTCGATCGGCACGTACAGGCCGCCGGCCCCTTCGACAATCAGGGGCGCGGTCGTGGCGGGCGGCACGATGGCGGTGGCGTCGATCACCGCGTCTTCCAGCGGCGCGGCGGCCCACGGCGACAGCGGCGCCTGCAGCACGTAGGCCGGCAGGTGCAGGCGCTCGGGCGGCAGTTGCGCCAGGCGCGCGACAGTCTCGGTGTCACCCGGTTCCTCGGCCACGCCGGTCTGCACCGGCTTCCAGTAGTCGGCCTGCCAGGCGCGCGCCAGGATGGCCGAGACCAGGGTCTTGCCGATGCCGGTGTCGGTGCCGGTGACGAATACGCCGTGGGCGCGGGAGTCAGTCATGTTTCTTCCAGATTCCATAGGCCAGGTGATAGGTCACCGTGGCGCCTTGTTGGTCGAACTGCGCCAGCACCCGCCGCAATGCGGCCGGGCCCAGCGGCGCCGTGCCGGGCGCGGGCGTGGTGGCGCCGATGCCCTTGAGCGCCTTGAGGAAATGCAGGCCGTCAGGATGATCTTGTATCAGCCGTTCACTGTGCACGCCACCGGCCAGATCGGCCATGGCCGGACGGATGGCGCCGCTCGGCGGATAGCGTGGCGTGGCGGCGGCCAGGCCGACGGCGTCATGAGCGGCGCGCCATTCCTCGAACGTGCCTTCGGCCAGCGTCGCCACCGCCAGGTGACCGCCGGGCGCGAGCAGGCCGGCCAGGCGGCCCAGGCCGCCGTTCAGGTCGGCGAACCACTGCACCGCCAGGCTGGAGCAGATCAGGTCATACCCGCCCGGCAGGTCCCGGGGATGCTCGCCGTCCAGCACCTGGTAGCGGGCGGTGCCGGGCAGCGGCGGACCTTGTCGCGCCCGCGCCAGCATGGCGGGCGAGATGTCGGTGACGGTCCAGTCGGCCGGCCCCAGCCGGGCGGCCAGCGCCTGCGTCAGCAGGCCGGTGCCGCAGCCGATCTCCAGGATGCGCGGACGCGGCGGCAGCGGCAGCCGGCCGATCGCGTCGGCCAGCCGCCCGGCGGTGATGCGCTGGGCGGGGGCATGGTCGTCATAGCGCGACGCGGCGGCACCGAAGCGCGCGCCGACCCGGGCATTGCGCAGGTGGGCGCTCATGCGGCGGGCGCCACGCGGGCCAGGAAGGCGCGGATGCGCCGCGCGCACCAGTCGGTGTCGGTCAGCGGCAGCAGATGGCCGCCGTGCTCGCGCCAGTGGATGTCGATGGCGGCGCCGAAGCCCGCCGTCGTCATCGGCCCGGTTGCGATCGGGTCGGCCGCGCCCGCCAGCGCCAGCAGCGGCATCGGCTGCGCCGCCAGCGCGGCGCGCTGGTCGGCGTCGCGCAGGAGCCGCAGGTCGCGCGCCAGCGGTTCGACCTGGGGGGCACCGATGGCGCTGGTGTCGCCGCAGCGCTGGCGGAAATCGCGCAGCACGGTTTCGGGCTGCGCCGCCAAGCGGTTCAACATGCGGTCCAGCATGCGCGCCGGCACGCCGTCGGGGAAGTCGTCGGCCGCGCCGAAGCGGGCGAAGCCGTTGATCGCCACCAGGCCCAGGCAGCCGGGCGGCGGTTCGCCCAGCAGCCGCAGCGCGCCCAGCGAGTGGCCGATGGCCAGCACCGGGCCGGCGGGCGCGGGCGTATGGGCCGGACCGAAATAGCCGGCGTCGGCAATGGCCTGCGGCCAGTCCGCCAAGGCGTTGGCCAGCGGCGTCCAGAACGAGGCATCGAAGGCCCAGCCGTGCACGAACAGCAGGGTGGGGCGGACGGGGGCTGCGGTGGCCGGCATCAGGCGAGCGCGGCCTTCAGGCCGTCTATCAGTTGGTCGATATCGGCGTCGCGGTGGGCCGCGCTCAGCGCGATGCGCAGGCGGCTGGTGCCGGCCGGCACGGTAGGCGGGCGGATCGCCACGGCCAGCAGGCCGCGTTGTTCCAGCGCCGCCGCCAGCGCCAGGGCGCGGGCCTCGTTGCCGACGATGGCCGGCACGATCTGGGTGGACGAGTCGCCGCTGTCCACGCCCAGGCCGCGGAGCGCGGCGCGCAGGCGTTCGCCCGAGGCGGCCAGCCGGGTGCGTTCGGCGTCCAGCGTCGGCACCAGGTCGAGCGCGGCGTCCATCGCGCCCAGCACGGAAGGCGGCAGGGCGGTGGTGTAGATGAAACCCGAACAGGCGTTGACCAGGTAGTCGCAGAGCGCGCGCGAGCCGGCCACGTAGGCGCCGAAGCCGCCCAGCGCCTTGCTGAAGGTGCCCATGGCCAGATCGATGCCGCCCGGCGCCAGCCCGGCCAGCCCCATGCCGCCTGGTCCCAGCACGCCGGTGGCGTGGGCCTCGTCCAGGTAGACGAAGGCCTGGTAGCGACCGGCCAGCGCCGCCAGCCGCGCCACGTCGCTGCGGTCGCCGTCCATGCTGAAGACGCTTTCGGTGATGATGAAGCGCGCGGCGGGCGGCGCTGACGGATCGGCGCGCGCCGCCAGCAAGGCTTCCAGGTGGTCCAGGTCATTGTGGCGGAAGCGGATCTGCCGCACGCCGGCCGCCTGGCAGCCGTGGTGCAGGCTGGCGTGGTTGAGCTTGTCGGCATAGACCTGTACCTCGCCCAGGCCAGCGGCCGCGCGCAGCAGCGCGGGCAGCACGGCGGCGTTGGCCTGCCAGCCGGAGGCCAGCAGCAGCGCGGCCTCGGTGCCCTTCAGGCGCGCCAGCTTGGCCTCGACCTGCTCGTGCAGGTCGAGATTGCCGCACACCAGGCGCGAGGCTTGCGCGCCGGCGCCGTGGCGCGCCGCCCATTCGCGCGAACGCTCGATCAGCAGCGGATGCCTGGACAGGCCCAGGTAGTCGTTGCTGGAGAAGTTCAGGGCGGGCACGCCATCGAGCGCGATGCGGCCGGCGGGCGCGGCGGTGGCGGTGCGCAGGCGGCGGCGGACGCGGCGCGCGTCGGCCTCGGCCAGGGCGGAAGTAAAGAGGGGATCCAGCTTGGACATGGCGGTTTCCTGCGGCGGCCGGCGGCGGGGCTTCGCGCCTTGGGGCCGGGGCCGTTAACAACGCCGTCAGGCCCCCGGCCGTAGAATGCGGGCCATTGTAGTGGAGGTGAAACATGCAGACCCCTGACTGGATGGCCCGGGGCCAGCCGCACATCTGGCAGCCCTATGCCCAGATGAAGACGGCCACGCCGCCGCTGCCGGTGGTGCGCAGCCAAGGCAGCCGGCTGGAACTGGCCGACGGCCGCCAACTGATCGATGGCGTGGCGTCCTGGTGGACCGCCTGCCACGGTTACAACCACCCGCACATCGCCCAGGCGCTGCGGGCGCAGTTGGACGCCATGCCGCACGTCATGTTCGGCGGCCTGACCCACGAGCCGGCGCTGACCCTGGCGCGGCGCCTGGCGGCTCTGCTGGGGCCGGGGCTGGACCGCGTGTTCTATACGGATTCCGGCTCGGTGGCGGTGGAAGTCGCCATGAAGATGGCAGTGCAGTTCTGGCTCAACCAAGGCGAGCGTGGCCGCAGCCGCTTCGTCGCGTTCCGCGGCGGCTACCACGGCGACACCTTCGGCACCATGGCCGTATGCGATCCGGACGAGGGCATGCACAGCCTGTTCCGCGGCATGCTGGCCGAGCACGACATTGTCGACCTGCCACGCGACGACGAGTCCATGACCCGGCTCGACGCCTTCCTGGAGAGCCGCGGGCCGCAACTGGCCGGCATCCTGGTCGAGCCGCTGGTGCAGGGCGCCGGCGGTATGCTGCTGCACGACGCCGAAGTGCTGCGGCGCCTGCGCCACCTGGCTGACCGCCACGGCCTGCTGCTGATCTTCGACGAGATCTTCACCGGCTTTGGCCGCACCGGCACAATGTTCGCATTCGAGCAGGCCGGCGTGCGGCCCGATATCATCACCCTGTCCAAGGCCCTGACCGGCGGCACCCTGCCGCTGGCCGCCACGGTGGCCAGCGGCAGGGTGTTCGACGCCTTCTGGTCGGACGAACCCGCGCACGCCCTGATGCACGGCCCCACCTTCATGGGCAATGCGCTGGCCTGCGCCGCCGCCAACGCCTCGCTCGACCTCTTCGAGACCGAGCCGCGCCTGGCCCACGCGCGGGCCATGTCGAGCGCCCTGGCGGCGGGGTTGGCGCCTTGCCGCCAACTGCCCTGGGTGCGCGATGTGCGGGTGCTGGGCGCCATCGGCGTGGTCGAGCTGGACGGTATCCGCGACCGCGAGGCGCTGAAACGGCGCCTGGTCGAAGCGGGCGTCTGGGTGCGGCCGTTCGGCAATGTGGTGTATTTGACGCCGGCGCTGACCATCGCGCCGGACGAACTGGACAGCCTGATGGGAGCGGTGGTGGCCGTGCTGCGCGCGCAGCGGCCCTGATAAGGGGGCCGGGCAAGGCGTCCGGAGCGTCTTGATCCAGGTCAAGGCGGGCGCGCCTGGCGCTGGGTAGCATCGGCCCATGCGAGCCAAATCCATCTTCGCCGTCCCTCCGTCCCTGCCCGACGCCGACCGCCAGCAGCGCCGGCATGCGCTGGTGCGCCTGTCGCTGGCCTGGCTGGCGATGATGCAGGTGATGATGTTCGCCTGGCCGGGCTATCTGCGCCACGAGGGCATTCCCAGGGACGCCCTGGAAACGCTGGACTGGGCCATCGTGCTGATGAACTGGGCCAGCCTGGCCCTGACCGTGCCGGTGGTGCTGTATTCGGCCTGGCCGATCTGGCGCCACGCCGGCGCCAACCTGCGCCACGGCCGCGCCGGCATGGACGTGCCGGTGGCGCTGGGCATCGTCGCCGCCTTCATTCCCAGCGTGCATGCCACCTACACCGGCCACGGCGAGGTCTATTTCGATTCTGTCACCATGTTCGTGGCCTTCCTGTTGACGGCGCGCTACCTGGAACTGTGCGCGCGCCAGTCGTTCGGCGGCAGCGCCGGCGGCCAGCGCCATGCCCGGGTCGAGGCGCAACGCCAACTGCTGGGCGCCGGCGCCGACCGGCTGGCCTCGCGCTTCGTCATGGCGCAGGTGGCGCTGGCGCTGGGCGCGGCGGCGGTCTGGGCCTGGATCGACCCGGCCCACAGTATCCCGGTGATGGTGGCGTTGCTGGTCATGAGCTGTCCCTGTGCCATGTCGATGGCGGTGCCCACCGCCATGGCGTCTGCCCATGCGGCGCTGGCGGCGCATCCGTCCATGCCCGACGCGGCGCTGGACGCCTTGCTGGCCGAGGCGCAACGCAAGGCGCGCCAGAACCTGCATGGCTCGCTGGCCTGGCACCTGCTGATGACACCGCTGGCGCTGGTCGGCTGGGTCACGCCGTGGCTGGCGGCCATCACCATGCTGCTGTCGTCGCTGGCGGTGGCCTATAACTCGTGGCGGCTGTCGCGCCGCGACTGGTCCGGCAGCCCGGCGCCCGACGGCGCGCTGGAAGCCGCGCCATGACCATCCTCTACCTGTTGCTGCCGCTGTCGCTGCTGTTCGTGCTGGCGATCGGCGTGTCGCTGTGGTGGGCCGTGTTCAACGGCCAGTACGACGACACCGACAACGCCGGCGCCGCCATCCTGCGCGACGACGACAGCGGTCCGGCCGCGCGCGATTAGGGCGCCGCCTTCTTCCCCGTTGCATGGCGGCCGCCATTCCGCGGCCGCGCGTGCGGCCGTGGCCAACACCCGTGCCATCGACGTTGTGCCGGTGCAGCGGGTTCCCCTGCACGAGCGGCAGGGTTTGACGCACATCAACCCCGGTTCACCCGCGACCCCCCATCATTGAAACCTGGAGCTACTTGTTTCTTTTTGTTTGGGGGAAGGGTGATGAACGATTGCGCCGCAATCGCAAGCAAGGCCGACACCTTCAACTACAGGATCGTGAGGCAGTTCGCGCTCATGACCGTGGTCTGGGGCATCGTCGGCATGGCTGTGGGCGTTTTTCTCGCCGCGCAGCTGATTTGGCCTCAGTTGAATTTCGACACCGCCTGGCTCAGCTACGGTCGCCTGCGCCCGCTGCACACCAACGCGGTGATCTTCGCCTTTGGCGGCAGCGCCCTGTTCGCGACCTCGTACTACGTGGTCCAGCGCACCTGTCAGGCCCGCCTGTTCTGTGACAAGCTGGCCGCGTTCACGTTCTGGGGCTGGCAGGCGGTCATCGTCGCCGCGGCCATCACCCTGCCGCTGGGCTACACCAGCAGCAAGGAATACGCCGAACTCGAATGGCCCATCGACATCCTGATCACGCTGGTCTGGGTGGCCTACGCCATCGTGTTCTTCGGCACCATCATCAAGCGCCGCTCCAAGCACATCTACGTGGCCAACTGGTTCTTCGGCTCGTACATCCTGACCATCGCCATCCTGCACATCTTCAACAACATCGAGATGCCGGTGACGCTGTGGAAGTCGTACTCCGCCTATGCCGGGGTGCAGGACGCCATGGTGCAGTGGTGGTACGGCCACAACGCGGTGGGTTTCTTCCTGACCACCAGCTTCCTGGGCATGATGTATTACTTCGTGCCCAAGCAGGCCGGCCGTCCGATCTATTCGTACCGCCTGTCCATCGTCCACTTCTGGGCGCTGGCCTTCACCTACATGTGGGCGGGCCCGCACCACCTGCTGTACACCTCGCTGCCCGACTGGACCCAGTCGTTGGGCATGACGTTCTCGCTGATCCTGCTGGCGCCGTCGTGGGGCGGCATGATCAACGGCATCATGACGCTGCAGGGCGCCTGGTACAAGCTGCGCACCGACCCGATCCTGAAGTTCATGGTGACGGCGCTGTCGTTCTACGGCATGGCCACGTTCGAAGGCTCGATGATGTCGATCCGCACCGTGAACGCGCTGTCGCACTACACCGACTGGACCATCGGCCACGTGCACTCCGGCGCGCTGGGCTGGGTCGCGATGATCTCGTTCGGCTCGCTCTACTACCTGATCCCGCGCCTGTATGGCCGCGAAAAGATGTACAGCGTCAAGGCCATCGAACTGCACTTCTGGATCGCCACCATCGGCGTGGTGCTGTACATCGCCGCGATGTGGATCGCCGGAGTGCAGCAGGGCCTGATGTGGCGTGACACCGCCGCCGACGGCACGCTGGTCTACAGCTTCGTCGAGGAACTCAAGACGCGGGTGCCGTACTACATGATCCGGCTGCTTGGTGGCGCGCTGTTCCTGTCGGGCGTGCTGGTCATGGCCTGGAACGTGTGGAAGACGGTCAGCGGGGCGAAGGCGGTCAATCCCGCCATCCCGCAGGAAGATTCGCACGCCGCCCGCCAGCCGGCCATCGCCGCCGCGCCCGCCACCGTTTGACGAGGACATCATGGCCAACAAGCAACAAGGCTTCTTTTCCCACCAGACGCTCGAGAAGAACATCGGTTGGATGATCATCGCCAGCATCCTGGTGGTGTCCTTCGCGGGGCTGGTGCAGATCGTGCCGCTGTTCTTCCAGCACAGCACCACGCAGCCGGTGGCGGGGGTCGAACCCTACAGCCCGCTGCGCCTGATGGGCCGCGACGTCTACATCCGCGAAGGCTGTGTCGGCTGCCACTCGCAGCAGGTGCGCCTGCTGGCAGCCGAAGTGCAGCGCTACGGCTCGTACTCGCTGGCCTCGGAGTCGGTGTTCGACCACCCGTTCCTGTGGGGCTCCAAGCGCACCGGTCCGGACCTGGCGCGCGTGGGCGAGCGCTACTCCGACGACTGGCACCGCATCCACCTGCGCAATCCGCGCCAGGTGGTGCCGGAATCCAACATGCCGGCCTATCCGTGGCTGGAGAAGACGGTGATCACCGGCCAGAACGTCGCGCAGCGCATGCGCGCCTTGCGCGCCCTGGGCGTGCCATACAGCGACGAGGAAATCGCCGCCGCGCCCAAGGACATCGAGGGCAAGACCGAAGAGGACGCGCTGGTGGCCTACCTGCAGGGGCTGGGCGTGGGCGTGCGCAAGGCGCAGCAGGCCAAAAAGGCGGAAGAAGCCAAGAAGGCCGAGGAAGCCGGGAAGGCCGCGCAGCAGCCGGCCGCCGCCGCGCAACCCGCGGCCTCGGGAGGCTGACCATGGCATACCTGAGCGCAATCGTCACCGCCATCTCGATGGCAACCTTTTTCGGCATCGTCTGGTGGGCCTGCTCGCGCGGCCGCCAGCGCGCCAACAGCGAATCGGCCATGTTGCCGTTCGCGCTGCCCGATGAGTTCGGGCCGGCACAACAAGATGGAGCGGATCGGTCATGAGCGATTTCGTCAATGGCTTCTGGGGGTATTTCATCTCGATCGTCGCGGTCGGCGGCGTGGTGTGGTGCGTGTGGCTGCTGTACACGCAGCGCCGCTGGCTCAACACCAAGCCGGCCAACGGCCAGGTCGAGGACACTGGCCACGTCTGGGACGGCGACCTCACCGAATTGAACAACCCGGTGCCCGGCTGGTGGACCTGGATGTACCTGCTGGCCTGCGCTTTCGCGCTTGGCTACCTGTTCTTCATGCCGGGCCTGGGTTCGTACAAGGGCCAGTTGGGCTACAGCAGCGCCAACGAAGTGGCGCAGCAGCAGGCCAAAATGGCCGAGGCCGTGCGCCCCATCTACGCGCGCTTCGAAACCATGACGGTGCCGCAGATCGCCGCGGATCCGGGCGCCCGTGAAATCGGCCAGCGCCTGTTCCTGAACACCTGCGCGCAGTGCCATGGTTCGGACGCCAAGGGCGGCCCCAGCTTTCCCAACCTGACCGACAACGACTGGCTGCACGGCGGTTCGCCCGAGGCCATCATGCAGACCATCACCAATGGCCGCATCGGCGTGATGCCGCCCTGGAAGTCGGCCATCGACCCCAAGACCGCCGGCGACATCGCGCAGTACGTGCGTTCGCTTTCGGGCCTGACGGCCGATCCGGTGCGGGTGTTCCGCGGCAAGCGCGAGTTCGCCAACTTCTGCGTGGCCTGTCATGGTGTCGACGGCAAGGGCAACCAGGCGCTGGGCGCGCCCAACCTGACCGATGACGTCTGGCTTTACGGCAGTTCCGAAGCCACCATCGTCAAGACCATTTTGGATGGGCGCGAGAACCGCATGCCGGCGCATGGCGACATTCTGACCCCGGAACAGATCAAGATCCTGACCGCCTGGGTCTGGGGCCTGTCGAACAAACCGGATGCTGCTTCCTCGCAGCCGGCCACGGCTTCGGCCAAGTAGACGCTGCAACTAGGTGGGGGCGCGCCGTCAAGGCGCCTCCCATATCGCATGGACTTACCGCACGGAGCTGCACATGGATGATGGGTCAACCGCAAGCGTCAGCACGCCGCCTGGCGGCGACCCGCCACCCTGGCGGCCGCACGTGCGGCCGCCACGGCCTGGTCAGGAGACTCTCGAACAGACCCTGGCCGGCGTGCGCAGCAAGATCTATCCGCGCTCGGTCAGCGGCATCTTCGCGCGCTGGCGCATCGCCTTCGTCTTTCTCACGCAACTGATCTTCTACGGCCTGCCATGGCTGCAATGGAACGGCCGCCAGGCGGTGCTGTTCGACCTGGGCGCGCGCAAGTTCTACCTGTTCGGCCTGGTGCTGTGGCCGCAGGACGTGGTGTACCTGGCGGTGCTGCTGGTGATTTCGGCGCTGGCGCTGTTCCTGTTCACCGCCGTGGCCGGAAGGCTGTTCTGTGGCTACGCCTGTCCGCAGACGGTCTACACCGAGATCTTCATGTGGATCGAACGCAAGGTCGAAGGCGACCGCGTCGCCCGCATCCGTCTCGATGAATCGCCCTGGACCTGGCGCAAGGCGCGCCTGAAAATCACCAAGCACTTCCTGTGGATCGCGCTGGCCTGGTGGACCGGCTCCACCTTCATCGGCTACTTCGCGCCGATCCGCGAGCTGGGTCACGAACTGTTCACGCTGCAACTGGGGCCGTGGCAGTGGTTCTGGATGGTGTTCTACGGCTTCGCCACCTGGGGCAACGCCGGCTTCATGCGCGAATCGGTGTGCAAGTACATGTGCCCGTACGCGCGCTTCCAGAGCGTGATGGTCGACCCCGACACTTTCGTGGTGACCTACGACAAGCGCCGCGGCGATCCGCGCGGCGGCCGTTCGCGCAAGGTCGACCACAAGGCCGCCGGACTGGGCGATTGCGTCGATTGCAGCCTGTGCGTGCAGGTCTGTCCGACCGGCATCGACATCCGCGAGGGTCTGCAATACATGTGCATCGGCTGCGGCGCCTGTATCGATGCCTGCGAACAGGTGATGGACAAGATGCAGTATCCGTCCGGGCTGATCCGCTACACCTCCGAGCGGGCGATGCTGGAAGGGCTGTCGACGAAGAGCGCGCGCTCGCACCTGCTGCGCCCGCGGGTGTTGATCTACGGCACGCTGATCCTGGGGTTGGCGGTGGCGTTCGTGGTGTCGCTGGCGCTGCGCAACCCGCTGCGGGTGGACGTGATTCGCGACCGCGGCGTGCTGGGGCGCGAAGTGGCCGGCGGCATGATCGAGAACGTGTACCGGTTGCAGATCATCAACACTTCGGATTCGCCGTTGCGGCTGCGCTTGTCGGCCGACGGCCTGCCGGGGCTGGCGGTGCGCGCCGGGCAGGCCGAGTCGGATGTGGTGGAGGTGGCGGCGGCGGCCAACAAGCTGGTGCCGATGGTGATCCGCATGCCGGCCGGCGCTGCGCCCGGCGCCCACCCGATCACCTTGCGGGCCACTGCCCGGGACCTCGAAAACCGGTCGATCGAGACCGACGAGGCTGCGAGTTTCTATGTGCCCGAATGACTCCCTGAAGAGGATGCCGACGATGAATACTGCCCATGTAGCCGCGCCCATGCCGGCGAAACCCTGGTACCGCGAATTCTGGCCCTGGTTCCTGATGGCGGGGCCATTCCTGGCGATGGTCGGCTGCGCCATCACGATCTACCTGGCCTATACCCAGTTCAGCAACCAGCCGATCCAGGAAGGCGTGGTCAAGCGCGGTTTGGTGATCGAGCCGGCGGACACGGTGCCCGCGCCGCCGGCCGCGATCGGCGTTCGTTGATGATTTCCGGAGGCGCGCCATGGGGCTGAGATCGTTGATGTGGATACTGTGGCCGTCGTTCCTGGCGGCGGCCGTGGGTAGCGCGATCGTGTTTGCGTTGATCGATCCGTTGGACGTGGCGGTGTTCGGGTATGTGCCGACGGGGCGGGTGGGGTTTTATACGGTGTCGTTCTTTCTGCTTTGGGCGATGGCGGGGGCGTCGAGTGCGTTGACGGCTTATTTGATGCCTAAGGTGGAGGAAGATCCGGATCTTTAGGCGGGTCTTTTGGGTGCTTCGTGGGGGCGTTGTTGGGGATTCGCTTCGCAGGTCGCCCCTCGCGGCGGGCGTCTTGGAGCGTTGCGTTGTCGGATCGGCGGGGGCATGGAGAGGTTTGCGGGGCCCGCCCCAGGTCGGCCGCGCGGGCGGCCTTTTGGGGCTTACGCGGTGTCTTGCGTCGGGGCGGTGTTGGGGTGTTGGCGGCTGGTGGGGGCTGCGCCGGGGCTGGTGGTATGTACCCTGGGTGTGGTGCGTCTTTATTCCGTGTCGTGCAGCAGGTCCACGAAGTGCCTGGCCGGCGCGCTCAGCGGGCGGTCCTTGGGGATGATGCTGCCGAAGGCGGTCAGGGTGTGCTGGAGTCGGTAGGGGATGACGGCGAGCAGGCCGTGGCGGGCGTAGCGGCTGGCGACGGAGTCGGGGATGACGCCGAGCATGTCGGACTTCATGGCCAGGTTGGTGGTGGTCAGGATCGAGGCGGACTCGATCAGGCCCTTGGGCAGGGCGGTGTCATGGGCGCGGAATTCCTGTTCCAGGACGTCGCGCATGGGGCTGCCGTGGGGTTGCAGGATCCAGGGGTAGGCCTGCAGGGCCGCGAAGCTGATGCGCTTGCGGCGGGTCAGGGGATGGTCGACGGCGGCGATGACGGACAGGGCCTCGTCGCCGATGGGGCGGAAGACGTAGTGGCGTTCGGACAGGGTCAGCATGCGGCCGATGACGACGTCGAGCCGGCCTTCGTTCAGGCGTTCGATCAGCAGGTCGCTGGTGCCGGTGGAGATTTCCACGGCCAGTAGCGGGTAGGTCCGCTTCAGGCGCAGCAGGGCGTCGGTCAAGGGCCCGGGCGAGGCCGCCATGATGCTGCCGATGAAGAGTTTGCCGGCGCTGCCCAGGCGCACTTCCTCCAGTTCGCGTGCCAGCGACGACACCGTGCCGCGCATGCCGCGGAAATATTCCATCACGCATTGTCCGGCCGCAGTCAGCGCCAGGCCGCGGCCGACGCGTTCGAACAGCGGCTGGCCGATGGCCAGTTCCAGTTCGTGCAGCATCTTGCTGGCGGCGGACTGGGTCATGTTGAGCTGCGTGGCGGCGGCGCGCAGGGTGCCGCGCTCCTCGATGGCCAGCAGCAGCACGATCTGCCGCATGCGCAGGCGCGACAGCAGGGCGGGGGCGTTCGGGACGCGTTCCATGATTGATCGCCTGTAGTGAACGGTTGGTGCAAAAGTTTCATTTTACGGAAACAGCGGTTGTTTCTAAGATGCAGGCATAACAAAGCCCATCTCGGGCCATAAGCCCCCAAGGAGACAACCATGAAGACTCGGCTTTATGCCGCATTGGCGGCGGGCGCGCTGTGCCTGTCCGCCGCCGCATCCGCCCAGGCACAAAGCGCCGACTGGCCGACCCGGCCGCTGCGCCTGCTGGTGGGCTCGGCGCCCGGCGGCGGCACCGACGCCATGGCGCGCGCCGTGGCCGACAAGCTCGGGCCGATGCTCAAGCAGACCGTGGTGGTGGAGAACAAGCCGGGCGCGTCCAACACGCTGGCGGCGGACCTGGCGGCCAAGTCTGGCGACGGCCACACCATGGTGATGGGCGTATCGACGGCCCACGCGATCGCGCCGCACCTGCTCAAGCTGGGCTACGACAACGACCGCGACCTGACGCCGGTGGTGTTCGTGGGCGCGGTGCCGAACATCCTGGTGGTCAACAACCAATTGCCGGTCAAGTCGGTGCAGGAGCTGATCGCACTGCTCAAGCGCAAGCCGGGCGAATACAACTTCGCCAGCAGCGGCTCGGGCAGCACCCAGCACATCGCCGCCGAACTGTTCAAGGACGCCACCGGAGTGCAGATGACGCACATTCCCTATCGCGGCAGCGGCCCGGCCATGGTCGACCTGATGGGCGGCCAGGTGCAGATCGCCTTCGAGACCGCGTCCTCCGTCATCCCGCACATCAAGAGCGGCAAGGTGCGCGCGCTGGCGGTGCTGAGCGCCAGGCGCAATCCGCAGTTGCCCGATGTGCCGACCATGGCCGAAGCCGGCGTCAACGGCATCGAGATGAGCGCCTGGTACGGCATCTACATGCCCAGTAATACTCCGGCGGCAGTGCAGCAGCGCGTGCATGACTCGGTCAATGCGGTGCTGGCCATGCCCGAGACCCGGACGCGCCTGCAGGCCATCGGCGCCGACATCAATCCGATGAGCCAGGCGCAGTTCGCGCAGTTCCACCAGGCCGAAAACCAGCGCTACGCCGGCATCATCAAGAAGAACCATATCTCCGTGGAATGAATCGCAGCATGAGCAACGACCGCAACGCCGCCAAACCCGTCATCGCCCTGACGCTGGGCGACCCCGCCGGCATCGGCCCCGAACTGATCGCGCGCCTGCTGGCGCGGCCTGACGCGGCGAAACTGGCCAACATCGTGCTGGTGGGCGATGAATGGCTGTGGCGCGAAGGCCAGCGCGTGGCTGGCGTGCAAGTGGCCACGCAGCCGGTGGACGGCTTCGACGCCGTGCGCATGCGGCCGGACACCGGCGTGCCGGCGTGGCTGGCGATGGACACCGTGCGGCGCGAGGACGTCAACCTTGGCCTGGCGCAGGCGCCCGGCGGCGCCTCGGTGCTGCGGGTGCTGGACGCCTGCATGGACGCGGCGCTGGCCGGCCATATCGACGCCATCTGCTTCGCGCCGCTGAACAAGCACGCGATGAAGCAGGGCGGCCTGCGCCACGACGACGAACTGCACCACTTCGCGCAGTACCTGGGCGTGACGGGCTACTTCTGCGAGTTCAACACGCTGGGCGAGCTGTGGACCGCGCGCGTGTCCTCGCACATTCCGCTCAAGGACGCCGCCGCCGCGCTCAGCATCGACGGCATCAAGGCCGCCACGCGGCTGATCTACCGATCGCTGCAGGCCAATGGCGTGGCCGCGCCGCGGGTGGCGGTGGCGGCCTTCAACCCGCATGGCGGCGACGGCGGCACCTGCGGGCGCGAAGAGGTCGACATCATCGCCCCGGCCGTGCGCGAGTTGAACCAGGAGGGGCTGCCGGTGCAGGGCCCGTTCCCCGCCGACACCATCTTCCTGAAGGCGCAGGCGGGCGAGTTTCAGGCCATCGTCACCATGTACCACGACCAGGGCCAGATCGCGATCAAGCTGCTGGGCTTCTCGCGCGGCGTGACGGTGCAGGGCGGCCTGCCGATCCCGATCACCACGCCGGCCCACGGCACCGCCTACGACATCGCCGGCCAGGGGCGCGCCAACGTCGACGCCACCTGGCAGGCCTTCCGCATCGCCTGCCGCATGGGCCTGTCGCACCGCGCCGCGCGCGCGGCGGCCTGAGGCGGCCGTTCCTTCCGACTCATCGCATCGTTCGACCTTTTCCGCAGGAATCCCCATGAAGATCAAATCCGTCCGCGCGCGCGTCTTTGAATGGACCGGCAAGACCGTTCCGCCGCAAGGCAACTTCTGCTCCAACGCCATGGACCTGCTGTATTCGCCGCAGGAAACCATGAGCACCTTCCGCTTCCATGGCTGGACCGTGGTCGAGGTCGAGACCGACGACGGCATCGTCGGGCTGGGCAACGTGGCGCTGGCGCCGCGGGTGGCCAAGGCCATCATCGACCAGTACCTGGCGCCGCTGGTGATCGGCCAGGACCCGTGGGACTACGAATACCTGTGGCAGCGCATGTACCGCGCCACCCATGCCTGGGGTCGCAAGGGCGTGACCATGGCGGCGATCTCGGGCGTGGACCTGGCGATCTGGGACATCCTGGGCAAGTCGGTCGGCAAGCCGGTCTTCAAGCTGCTGGGCGGGCGCACCAAGGAGAAGATCCCGGTCTACTACTCCAAGCTCTACCGCACTGATCTCAAGGCCATGCAGGAAGAGGCCCAGACCTACCTGGACCAGGGCTTCACTGCCTTCAAGATGCGTTTCGGCTACGGCCCGGCGCACCTGCAGCGCGGCGTCTCGGAGAACCTGAAGTCGGTCGAGGCGGTGCGCGAGGTGATCGGCTACGACACCGACCTGATGCTCGAATGCTACATGGGCTGGAACCTGGAATACGCCAAGCGCATGCTGCCCAAGCTGGAGAAGTTCGAGCCGCGCTGGCTGGAGGAACCGGTGATCGCCGACGACATCGACGGCTATGCCGAGTTGAACCAGTTGACCTCGATTCCGATTTCGGGCGGCGAGCACGAGTTCTCGCTGTACGGCTTCAAGCAGTTGCTGGACCGCAAGGCGGTGTCGGTGGTGCAGTACGACACCAACCGCGTCGGCGGCATCACCGCCGCGCACAAGATCAACGCCCTGTGCGAGGCCTACAGCGTGCCGGTCATTCCGCACGCCGGCCAGATGCACAACTACCACCTGACCATGAGCACGCTGGCCTCGCCCATGAGCGAGTATTTCCCGATGTTCGACGTGGAAGTGGGCAACGAACTCTTCTACTACATCTTCGACGGCGAGCCGGTGGCCAGGGAAGGCTTCATCGACCTGGACGACAACAAGCCGGGGCTGGGCCTGAGCCTGAAGACCGAATACCTGAAAGACTTCAACATCATCGAGTGAGCGCCATGACCACGACGACTGTGCCGGCGCCGCGCTATCGCGGCATCTTTCCGGTGGTGCCCACCATCTTCACCGAAGCGGGCGAGCTGGACCTGGCGGGCCAGAAGCGCGCCGTCGATTTCATGATCGACAGCGGCGTGGACGGCCTGTGCATCCTGGCCAACTTTTCCGAGCAGTTCTCGCTGTCGGACGACGAGCGCGAGGTGCTCACGCGCACCTTGTTGGAGCACGTGGCCGGCCGGGTGCCGGTGATCGTCACCACCACGCACTACGGCACCCGGGTATGCGCGGCGCGCAGCCGTCGGGCGCAGGCGCAGGGCGCGGCCATGGTGATGATCATGCCGCCGTACCACGGGGCCACCATCCGCGTTGCCGAGGAGCAGGTGGTCGGGTTCTTCCAGAAGGTGTCGGACGCCATCGACATCCCCATCATGATCCAGGACGCGCCGGTCGCCGGCACGCCGCTGCCCGCCGCGCTGCTGGCGCGCATGGCGCGCGAGATCGCGCAGGTGTCGTACTTCAAGATCGAGACCGCCGGCGCGGCCAGCAAGCTGCGCGACCTGATCGCGCTGGGCGGCGCGGCGGTGGAAGGGCCGTGGGACGGCGAAGAGGCCATCACGCTGCTGCCGGACCTGGACGCCGGCGCCACCGGCTCCATGACGGGCGGCGGCTTCGCCGACGGCATCCGGCCGATCATCGAGGCGCATCGCGCAGGCCGCCGCGACGCGGCCTATGACCTGTACGAACGCTGGTTGCCGCTCATCAACTACGAGAATCGCCAGGGCGGCATCCTGACCGCCAAGGCCTTGATGAAGGCCGGCGGCGTGATCGCCAGCGACGCGCCGCGCCATCCGTTCCCGGCCATGCGGCCCGAAGTGCGGCAGGGCCTGCTGGAGGTGGCGCGGCGGCTGGACCCGCTGGTGCTGCGCTGGGCGCGCTAGGACGCCAGGCCGACCCCAGCCTGGGCGTCAGGGCACCAGCGACAGGCCGATGCGGAACTGCGATTCGTTGCGCTGGTTGTAGCCCAGCAGCGTTTCGCCGTAGCCGTTGAAGTACTGCAGGTGCAGGTAGCCGTTCATGTTCAGCCAGGTGCGTTGCAGCGGCCAGGCGAAGTCGAGCTGCGTGGTGCGGCGGCGCTGGTCGCCCTGGCGGTACATGGCCGAGACCACCGCGCCGTTGTCCTGCGCCCAGCGCAGGTTCCAGTCGACGCGGCCGGCGTAGTCGGCGTAGTCGGAATTCTCGCTGGCCACGCCGAAGTAGGCCTTGACCTTGGGCGCGAAGGTCAGCGTGCTGCCGCCGTCGAAGCGATAGTTGAACTGCGGCTGGATGTAGGCGTCGTTGACCGAGCGCGAGTCGTCGCCGGCCTTGCCGTTGGAGTTGTGCTCGACGCCGGTGTTCATGCCCAGTCGCCAGCTCTGGTTTGCCGACTGCCACATGTTGTCCGACAGCCAGAACAGGCTGGGGTTGAAGGTGGTGTCGATGAAGGGCATGGAATCGCCCTGCAGGTCCCACAGCGAGGTCTGGGTGTAGCCCAGGTAGAAGTTCTCGCCCCAGGTCGCCGGGCGGTTGCCGGACGGGCTGAACAGGCGGTACTTGGCGCTGATCTGGAAGCGCGCGGTGGTCTGGCCGCGGGTGCCGATGTCGAAGTACACCGGCTTGTATTCCGAGATCGCGCTGCGGAAATGATCGAAGGCCGATTGCTGGTAGGACGAGACGGCCACGGTGTCCGGCGCCGGTCCGCCCTCGGGCGATGCGCCGGCCGCGGCCACCGCGGCCGGCGGCACGGGCTGGCCGGTGCGCGGATCGACCACGGGGCCTTGCGCCGGCGTGCTGGCCAGCGTGCCGCTGTCGCGGCCGGTGGCGTCCAGCGCCATCATCGCCGGCTGGCCTTCGATGGCGATCGCCTGCAGGCCGCGCGCCGTGGCGGGCACGACGGCGGTCCAGGTCATCCGCGCGAAATTGTTGACCGGCACGCTGTAATTGGCCTTGCCGCCTTGCAGCTTGGCCAGGCTGCGCACGATCTGGCCGTCCTGGCCGCGCCATTGCAGCACCAGTTCGGGCGGGGCCTCCCAGGTGGCGCGGGCATTGCCTTCATTGAAATACACGGCTTCGATGGTGACGGTGTCGCCGGGGGCGGCCGAAGGACGGTCGAGCCGGTAGGACACGCCGGCGGCGGCGGTACCGGCCAGGCCCAGCGCCAGGGCGGCGGTCAGGGTGCGCAGGGGAAGGGCGATGCGTCGGGACGAAGTCATGGGACGAGGGGGAAATCTGTGACGATGCAATGTAGCATCGGCCGTGCCTACATTTTGTAAGCCAGGCTTATCGGATGTAGGGCTTGCAACATAGGCGCGGTAGCATGGGCGCGCCGCCGGCTGCGTCCGGCGGGATTGGCGCGCACGCCGGCGCCGGACTGCAGGCTGATTGCGGCGCCCCGCAAGACAAGAGGCCCCACGCATCGGCGGCGATGCGCGGGGCCTCTTGCCCTATGGCTTTCGGCTTATTCTCCGAACTTGATGCCCTGCGCCAGCGGCAGGTTGCGCGAGTAGTTGATGGTGTTGGTGGCGCGGCGCATGTAGTTGCGCCAGGCGTCCGAGCCCGACTCGCGGCCGCCGCCGGTTTCCTTTTCCCCGCCGAAGGCGCCGCCGATCTCGGCGCCCGACGTGCCGATGTTGACGTTGGCGATGCCGCAGTCGGACCCCGCGGCCGACAGGAAGGTCTCGGCCTCGCGCAGGTCGTTGGTGAAGATGGCCGACGACAGGCCTTGCGGCACGCCATTCTGCATGGCCAGCGCCTGGTCGAAGTCGGTGTAGCGCATCACGTACAGGATCGGCGCGAAGGTTTCATGGCAGACCACGTCGGTCTGGCCCGGCATCTCGGCGATGGCGGGGCGCACGTACCAGGCGTCCGGGTACTGGTCGGCGAGCACGCGTTCACCGCCCGTGACCTTGCCGCCCTGTTCGCCGGCGGCCTTGAGCGCGGCCTGCATGGCGTCGAACGAGGCGCGGTCGATCAGCGGGCCGACCAGGTTGCTGCCGTCCAGCGGGTTGCCGATGGGCGCGCTCGCATAAGCCTTGTGCAGGCGTTGCAGCAGGTCGTCGGCCACGCTTTCGTGCACGATCAGGCGGCGCGTGGTGGTGCAGCGCTGGCCGGCGGTGCCGATGGCGCCGAAGACGATGCCGCGCGCGGCCATGTCCAGGTCGGCGCTGGGGCCGACGATGATGGCGTTGTTGCCGCCCAGTTCCAGCAGCACGCGGCCGAAGCGCTGCGCCACGCGCGGACCGACCTGGCGGCCCATGCGGGTCGAGCCGGTGGCCGACACCAGCGCCACCGTGTGCGAATCCACCAGCGCCTCGCCGATTTCGCGGCCGCCGATCAGCACTTCCGACAGGCCGGCCGGCGCGTCGCCGAAGCGCTGCACCGCCTGCGCGAACAGCGCCTGGCAGGCCAGGGCGGTCAGCGGCGTCTTTTCCGACGGCTTCCAGACCACCGCGTTGCCGCACACCAGCGCCAGCGCGGCATTCCAGGACCACACCGCCACCGGGAAGTTGAAGGCGCTGATGACGCCCACCACGCCCAGCGGATGCCAGGTTTCCATCATGCGGTGGCCAGGGCGCTCGGAAGCGATGGTCAGGCCATACAACTGGCGCGACAGGCCCACCGCGAAGTCGCAGATGTCGATCATTTCCTGAACCTCGCCTTCGCCCTCGGCCAGGATCTTGCCGGCTTCCAGGCTGACCAGGCGGCCCAGTTCGCGCTTGTGCTGGCGCAGCGTTTCGCCGAACAGGCGCAGCAGCTCGCCGCGGCGCGGGGCCGGCACGTCGCGCCAGGCCAGGCTGGCCTGGCGGGCGCGGGTGATGGCGGCGTGCGCTTGCGCCACGGTGTGTTCGTGGACCTGGGCCAGTTCGGCGCCATCGATCGGGCTGCGGGCGACCAGCGTGCCGCCGGTCAGGGTGGCGGGCGTGAGTCCGAGCGCACGCAGGATGTCTTGGGGCGTGTCCATACCGGTTCCTTGGAGAGGCCGGCGAAGGCGGAGCCTTCGCTTAAGGGTTATGCCTAAGTGGCGATTCTGGAAATAAATTTACTATACGAAACTCCAGCGCGAAATGCGAAACCTTTTTGAAGGCGATGCGCGTGTCAGAACCCCTGCTGATAGTCGAGTCGGTCACCAAGACCTACCAGCGCGAAGGCCAGCCCGGCCATCTGGCGTTGGCCGGCATCGACTGCCGCCTGGATCGCGGCGAGGTGCTGGTGGTGGTGGGGCCGTCGGGCTCGGGCAAGAGCACCTTCCTGCGCACTCTCAATGGCCTGGAGCGCATCGACACCGGCACCATCCGCGTCGATGGCGTCTCGCTGACCGATCCGGACACCGACCTGAACCGCTGGCGCACCGACGTCGGCATGGTGTTCCAGCACTTCAACCTGTTCCAGCATCGCACCGCGCTCGACAACGTGGTGTTGCCGCAGCGCGTGGTGCGGGGCCGCGACCGGGCCCGGGCCGAGAGCTATGCGCGCGAACTGCTGGACCGGGTCGGCATGGCCGACTTCGGCCCGCGCTATCCCAGCCAGTTGTCCGGCGGCCAGCAGCAGCGCGTGGCGATTGCCCGCGCCCTGGCGCTGGACCCGAAGCTGATGCTGTTCGACGAAGCCACCTCGGCGCTCGATCCGGAAACCGTCGGCGGCATCCTGGAATTGATGCGCGCACTGGCGCGCGACGGCATGACCATGGCGGTGGTGACGCACGAGATGGGCTTTGCCCGCGACGTGGGCGACCGCGCCCTGTTCATGGACGCCGGCCGTGTCGTCGAGTCCGGCACCCCGGCCGAGGTCTTCGGCCAGCCGAAAGAGGCACGCACACGCGCCTTCCTGGACAAGATCCTGTAGCGCGAAGCACGGCTCGCGGCCGCCGGCTGGCCGCAATCGCAGTACGCAGCACCCGCAGCACCGTAGCAAACAGCAAGCAGGGCCGGCCTGGCCTGACCGGGCGCCGCCGGCGCCAGGTGTACGCCCGGAACGACACACGTCATCCATCCTGAAGGGGAAGCAAATGCGGAAAATCAAACAATGGCTGGCAGCCGCCGGCACCGTCCTGGCCGTGGCCGCGATCGCGCAGCCGGCGCGGGCCGACGAATTGTCGGACATCATCAAGCGGGGCGAACTGCGGGTAGCGGTGCAGACCTCCGGCCCGCTGATGAGCTTCATGGACAAGAGCGGCAAGCGCACCGGCCTGGCGGTCGAAGTGGCCAAGCGCATGGCCGACGACCTGGGCGTCAAGCTGGTGCTGCAGGACTACGAATGGAAGGGCCTGATCCCGGCGCTGCTGTCCGGCAAGGCCGACATGGTGGCCGCCGACATGACGCCGACGCCGCAGCGCGCCGCCCAGGTGCTGTTCTCGGCGCCCATGTTCTACGCCGACACGGTGGCCGTGGTGCCCAAGGACTCGCCCTACAAGTCGTACGCGGAACTGAACAAGGACGGCGTGACGGTGGGCGCGCTGGGCGCCAGCACCTATGCCGAAGTCGGCAAGAAAATGCTGCCCAAGGCCACCCTCAAGGAATTCTCCGGCGGCAGCGCCCCGGTCGGCCAGGCCCTGTCCAGCGGCCGCCTGGACGCCGGCATCATGTCGCTGTCCACCGCCAACCAGTTCCTGGTGGACTTCGGCAACCTGCGGGTGCTGGATGGCGTCATGGTGCGCGAGCCGCTGGCCTTCGCCGTCGGCCCCAATGCCTTCCGCCTGAAGTTCTGGCTCGACAACTGGCAGACGCTCAAGACCGCCGACAACACGCTGCCGGAACAGATCAAGTACTGGTATTCGACCGACTGGAAGAAAGACCACTGATCGCGCGCGTTGCCCACCACTGACCGACAGGACCCGCATGGACTGGCTGATCGACTACTACAACTGGCGCATCGTCAGCCAGTACACCGGCCAGTTCGCCACCGGGCTGGCCAACACCCTGATCGCGGCCGGCGCCAGCCTGGTGCTGTCGGTGCTGGCCGGCGTGCCGCTGGCGCTGGCGCGCATGTCGCCGCGCGCCGCGGTCTGGCGGCCGGTGGCGGGCTACGTGCAGTTCATCCGCTCGACCCCGCTGCTGGTGCAGATCTACCTGGTGTATTACGCGGTGCCGATGCTGGTGCCCGGCGCCAAGGGCTGGAGCGAAATGCTGCTGGGCATCATGGCGATGACGCTGCACCACGCCGCCTACATGAGCGAGATCATCCGCGTCGGCATCGAGTCGGTGCCGCGTGGCCAGATCGAGGGCGCCAAGGCCTGCGGCATGAACTACCGCCAGCGGCTGCGCTACGTGGTGCTGCCGCAGGCCTTCGCCAATACGCTGCCGCCGCTGCTGGGGCAGACCGCCGTGCTGATCAAGGACACCTCGCTGCTGTCGCTGATCACCGTGTTCGAACTGGTGGCGGCAGGCGTGCAGATGAACAGCGACCGCATCGTGCCCACGGAGAGCTTCCTGACCATTGCCGCCGGCTATCTGCTGATCTACGCCGTGATGCTGATGCTGTCGCGCGGCGTGAGCCTGTGGCTGGCCGGCCCGGCCTGGAACGCGAGGTAAGCATGCTGGATTCCTACCTGTCCACCGCCGGCGTGGTGCTGCCGTTCCTGCTCAAGGGCTTCTGGGAGACGCTGAAGATCTCGTTCCTGGCGATCATCGCCGGCTCGCTGCTGGGCTTCGTGATCGGCGTGATCCGCAGCTATCGCATCCGCGGCCTGCACCAGTTGCTGGGGCTGTACATCCACGTGCTGCGCGGCACGCCGTTCCTGGTGCAGCTCTATATCTTCTACTTCGTGCTGCCCAGCACCGGCATCGAGCTGCTGCACTGGGACTCGGGCACGGCGGCGTTCGTGTCGCTGTCGGTCTACACGTCCTGCTACGTGGCCGAGATCGTCAGCGGCGCCATCCGCGCCGTGCCGCGCGGCCAGACCGAGGGCGCCATGACGCTGGGCCTGCGGCCCTTGCAGATCCTGCGGCTGGTGATACTGCCGCAGGCCATGCGCCTGATCGTGCAGCCCATGAGCGGCGTCTACGTCATGCTGATCAAGAGCACCGCCATCCTGTCGGTGGTCGGCATCACCGAGCTGACGCGCCAGGGCGAGGTCTTCATCATCACCTTCCCGGCCAAATCGCTGTTCATCTACAGCATGATCGCCGTCATCTACTTCCTGTACTGCTATCCGCTGCTGCGCCTGGCTTCCTGGCTGGAGAAACGCCTGGCGGGGGGATTGCAGGGCGCCGGGCTGAACTAGGCCCGCCAACACCGACGAAAGTCCCGCACGGGCCCCGAACCACGACCATGGCCACCGAATACATCGATACCTACTACAAGCGCACGCTGGGCGATGCGCGGACCTACTACCCGCCGCTGGCCGGCGCGGCCGAGACCGATGTCTGCGTCGTGGGCGGCGGGCTGGCCGGCCTGTCGACCGCGCTGGAGCTGGCCCGGCGCGGCCGTGCGGTGACGCTGCTGGAAGGGCGCCGCATCGCCTGGGGCGCCTCGGGCCGCAACGGCGGCTCGGTGTCGCCGGCATTCTCCGCGGGCGCCGACGCCATCCGCAGGCACGTCGACGAAGACCACTATCGCCAGCTCTATCGGCTGTCGATGGAAGGGGTGGAGATCATCCGCGACAACATCCGCGATCTGCGCATCGCCGACGCCCACAAGGTCGACGGCCGCCTGCGGGTGGTGCGCTACGAGGCCAGCGAGGCGCTGCGGCGCCATTGCGAGGACCAGCGGCGCGATTTCGGCCGCGATGTGCGCCTGCTGGACCGCGCCGAAGTGCGCGAACGGCTGCTGTCGGACGCCTATTTCCAGGGAATCGAGGACCGCTCTTCATTTCACTTCCATCCGCTCAACTACGCCCGCGCCCTGGCCCGCGAATGCGCGCGGCTGGGGGTACGCATCCACGAGGATTCGCCCGTCAGCGAGGCCCGCTTCGAGGGGCCGTCGCGGCAACTGCGGACCGCCACCGGGCAGGTCGACGCCCGCACCGTGGTGCTGGCCACCGGCGGCTACACCGGCGACGTGGTGCCGGCGCTGCGCCGCGCCATGCTGCCCATCGCCACCTACATCATGCTGACCGAGCCGCTGGGTGAGCGGGTGCGCGATGCCATCCGCACCCCCGCCGCCATCGGCGACGACCGCCGCGCCGGCAACTACTACCGGGTGCTCGATGGCGGGCGCATCGGCTGGGGCAGTAGAATCACCACCCGTGTCGACGACCCGCCCGACCTGGCCGAGTCCCTGCGCCGCGAATTGCTCAGTGTCTACCCCCAGTTGCAGGGCCTGCGCGTCGAGACCGCGTGGTCCGGACGCATGGCCTATGCGCGGCACCTGATGCCGCAGATCGGCAGGCTGGCGCCCGATGTCTGGTATTGCACGGCCTTCGGCGGTCATGGCATGAACACCACCGCCATCGGCGGGCGCGTCGTGGCCGAGGGGATCAGCGGCGACAGCCAGCGCTACCGGCTGTTCGAGCCGTTCGGGCTGGCCTGGAACGGCGGGGCGCTGGGCACGGCGGCGGTTCAACTCACATATTGGTCTTACCAGGCGCGCGATTGGTGGCGGGAGCGGCAGTCGCGGGCATGACAGGGTGTACAGATGCAAGGCAACAAACAGAGCGTGTTGGCACAAAGGCTGCGAGCCCTGCGCCAGGCGCGCGATTGGACGCTCAAGCAGGCGGCGCAGGCCACCGGCGTATCCGCGTCCACGCTCTCGAAAATCGAGAACGGCCTGCTCTCGCCCACCTATGACAACCTGATCAAGATCGCCGCGGGCCTGGACCTGGACGTGGCCGAGCTGTTCACCGCCTCTGACGCCCATATGGGCACCGGCCGCCGCAGCCTCAGCCGCCAGGGCGAGGGACGCCAGTACGAAACCCCGTATTACGACCACCGCCTGCTCTGCACCGCGCTGTCGCACAAGCGCATGATGCCGTTCCACACCCGCATCAAGGCCCGTTCCTTCGACGAGTTCCAGGACTGGAGCCGCCATGGCGGGGAGGAATTCGTCTACGTGCTGGAGGGCGAGGTCGAGCTGTACACCGAGTTCTACGAGCCGGCGCGCCTGAAAGCGGGCGAAAGCTTCTATATCGACAGCCGCATGGGCCACCGGGTGATCAGCCTGAGCAAGCAGGACGCGCTGGTGCTGTGGGTGTCGACCCACGCCGACCTGGGCGAGACGTAGGGCGCGCCTTCGCCCGATAAACCGGGCCGGCCGCGCCGACGGGGCCACGGCCGCGCCGCAACAGGGTAAAATGCGCCGCCCGGCTCCGATCCGGGCAGCCACACACCGCGCGGCAGTAGCTCAGTTGGATAGAGCACGGGCCTTCTAAGCCTGAGGTCGGGGGTTCGATCCCCTCCTGCCGCGCCAGGATAGCTTGTGGAATCAAACGATTGCGCGGATTTGTGGCTGGCGCCCACGGCACCATCCCGGTCCACGGTAGTCGCCACTTCGGGACCATCTGTCAATTCACCCGGTGATTCCAGTGACCACTCCAGACTCATCGCCGCAGGAACTGGCGGAACTCGAGCGCAGACATGCGCGGCTGACGCGCGAATTGAACGACCTGCTTCACGCCAGCCAACGGAGCCGGCGAACCATGCGCTACCTGCTGGCGCTGGCTTTGCTATTGGGCGGCGGCGCTTCGCTCTGGCTGCTCGTTTCGGTGTGCCAAATGGTCGCGCAGGGGGCCGTCGTTGAATGTGCGCGCATGTCCTCGATAGATTGCCGCCGAGTGGGCGCCACCGAGGGCGCTTATTGGCTGGCATTGTTCGTTCGCATTTTTATGCTCGCGCTGGCCGGCAGTGCCTCGGTATTTGCGGCGTTGATGATGCGGACAATGCTCAAGCCTGCGCCCGACGTGGATGCCATGCGAGCCCGCTTACAGCGTCTGGAAGCGTTGATCGCGCAGACCCGGCAGGCACGCGCGGCAAGCTTCCCCATGCCCTGAGCCGTGTTAACGCGGGCCTTCCAGGCCTTGGGGGGGCCAGGACGATCCGCTCCCGCCACGCCGCCATACAGGCAGTAACGACTGCTGGAGCCCGGTTGCATGGATCGGCAATACACTGCGCCCATCTCTGACTTGGTTTATTGAATGATGAAAATTCTCTGTAGCCTTGCCCTGTTGGCTTGCCTGCTGACGGGATGCGCCGTGTACACGCCGGATGGCGCGGTGGTGATCGATCCTCATCGCGGCGGTGGCGGCGGCGGGTTCTGTCCGCCGGGCCAGGCGAAGAAGGGCAATTGCTGACAGTGGATGGAGTGCGCTCCCGGTGAGCGCTCTTTCATGGCGGGTGCGTTTGCCGCGCGGCCGGCCGGTAAGCGTTCATGATCGCGAGGCCGATCCTGGGCTGGGTGGCCCTCGGCGTCGCCGGCAGGTACATCGCGCTGTCCGGCCTGGGCGCGTGCCTTCGTTGGAGCTGGCGGCCGAGGCGCTCGGCCGCCAGGTCGAGGAACTGCACGAAACGCTGGCCACCGCGGGCCATTTCCTGGTGGGCCAGCATGCCGCGGCGGCGCTTTTCCACCATTACATCGGCCGCGACAATACGCCGGCGCGCAGGTTGCCGGGCCGGCGCTGACCGTTCCCCCGGCGTAAATATTGCCGCTGTATGTATATCCTGCCATCGGGTCGCGTGGGCCTTGTGCCCCACAGCCCTGGCGGAAGCGGGAACGGCGGTTGCTGCCTTGCGGGTTCCATACGGACCTATGCAAGGAGCTACCTCATGAATACTGTTTCCAAAGACATGCAGGAATGTATCGATGCCTGCCTGAACTGCTATCGCACCTGCCTGCGGGAAGCAATGGGGCACTGCCTGGAGACGGGCGGCGAGCATGTCGCGCCGGCCCATTTTCGCGGCATGATGGCCTGCGCCGAGATATGTCGTGCCTCGGCGCACACCATGCTGCTGGGCGCGCAGAACCATGCCCAGGTATGCCGGGCTTGCGCCGCGCTGTGCCGGGATTGCGCGGCCAGTTGCGAGCGCATCGATGGCATGCAGGATTGCGCGCAAGTCTGCCAGGCATGCGCGCAGGCGTGCGAACGTATGGCGGGGTGATGTCTGCCTCGCTTGCTGCCGACGCGACCCGCGCGCTGACATGACGGTGGATGCCACAGCGGCGCATTGGCCGGTTGGCCACGCTTGATCGGATGACGGGACGCCGCTGTGGCGAAAGCCAGGCAGCAAATGGCGTGCCCGCCACTAAGAGCAAGAGCGCCATCGCTATCCCGGCGCCAAGTACGCCGCCGCGCGCCAGCGCTCAGGCCGGCGCCAGCGCGCGGCGATAGGCGGCCAGGGTCCGTTCCATCTGGCTCGCCAGGCGGAAGTTGGCTTGTGCATAGCCTCGGGCTCGCGCCACCACCGCTGCGGCAGCCGCCGGATCGGCGCGGATTGCCTGGATGCGCTCGGCGAAGCCGTCGATGTCGCCGGGTTGGGCCAGCCAGCCGGTGGCGCCCGGTGTGACGATCTCGGGCAAACCGCCGACCTGGCTGGCCACCACCGGGCAACCCGACGCGAAAGACTCCGGCACCACGCGCGACCAGGCCTCGGTGGCCGAAGGCACCAGCAATACATCGGCGGCATGGAGCATGTCGGCTACGTCGTCGCGATGGCCCGCGAAGACTACATGTGCGCAGATGCCGAGCTGAACGGCCTGGGCGCGCAGTTCGGCGGCGTAAGCCCGGGTGTCGGCCGTCGCCGTGCCCACCACCAGTGCGCTGGCCGGCACGGCCTGGCGGCGCAGCCGCTGCACCACGCGCAGCAGGTCGGATTGGCGCTTCTCGGGGCGCAGCATGCCGATGGTGGCGACCACATACGCGTCCGGGGCCAGGCCCAGTTCGCGCCGCACGCGCTGGCGCGCGGCGGGTTTGTCGCCGGCGTGGAAGAAGGCGTCGTCCGCCCATTCGCCCACCACGCTGATGCCATCCGCGCGGGCCAGGCGGGCGTGCAGCAGGGCCTTGCGGCCGGCATCGCTGGTGGCGATCACGTGGTCGCAGCCCAGCTTCCACTCCAGGCGGCGGCGCGCGCTGGTGGGCATGGGTTTGGCGAAATGCCGCGTGCGCACCACGGCGCACAGGTCGCGGCACAGGGCGCCGGTCTTGCCGTCGGCGCGGCCGTGGCTGTCGATCACGTCGATGTGCAGGCGGCGCACGGCGCGGCGCAGCCGCCAGAGCGTGGCGGGCGAGTAGGGCGAGTCGAAGTCGATGTCCACGGTGGCGATGCCGCGCTGGCGCGCCGCCAGACTGATCGCGCTGCCGGGCGGCGCGGCGATGGCGGTGTCATGGCCGTGGCGGGTCAGCCAGTGGGCCTGTTCCAGGGTGCGGAATTCGAGTCCGCCCAGGTTTCTTTCGCCAAGGGTGTGCAGGATGCGCATGATGCAGGTGAGGGTGGGAACTTAGGCGGCGGCGCGCGGCGTCCCCGCCAGCGCGCGCACACAGGCTTGCAGGACCTGGTCCGGGGCGATGGCATTGATGCCATCGCGCGGTTGGCGCGGCACTACGGCAACGGCATGGCGCCGGCGCCAGAACCATTCGGGGTTGGGCTGGTTGAAGATGCCGACATACGGCACGCCGGTGGCCTGCGCCACGTGCGACGGGCCGCAATCGTTGGCGACCACCAGGCGCGCGCCCAGCATGATCGCGCTCAGCTCGGCCAGCGGCCGGCAATAGGCAACCTGGATGTCGGCGCGCCGCAGGGCCGTCAGCTCGGCGTGCTCGCGCGCTTCCTGCCGGCCCAGGGCGAAGGTGTAGCGGGTATCGTGGCCCAGCAGCGTCTTGAGGCGGTCGGCCAGGCGCAGGTAGTTCGCCACGCTCCAGCGCTTGAATGGTCCGGCGCCGCCGCCGGGAAGAAACACCACGTCGGCGCGGCCATCGACCCGCCGATGCGCGCGGGCCAGTTCGGCGAAGCAGCGGCGCGCGCTGTCTTCGGCACCCAGGGGCCGGTAGGCGGCCAGCAGACGCAAGTTGGCCAGGCCGATGTATTCGGCTTCGTCCTTGCGGTGGCAGTGGGTCCAGACCACGTCGCTCAAGCGCGCGTTGCGAAAACCCAGGCGAACGGCCGGCAGGCGCAGCAGATTGATCAGGCCGAAGCGCTCGCTGCTGTGATGCAGGTTCACCGACATCTGCGTCCTGGCGCTCAGGCTGCGCGTGTAGTCGAGCAGCGTACGCACGCGCTGGAATTCGTCGACCCAGGGCAGGGCGTGGTAGATCGGGCCGACGTCGTCGCGCGCGACAACCTTGATCCGCTTCGTGGGCCACCAGGCCTTGAGCTGGTACAAGGTGGCGAAGGCGACGATCTGGTCGCCCAACTGGGGCTGGCTTCTGACGTAGACGACAATGTCCGACACGCGACCTCTCCTGTGCGGGCCTGGGGAATGGCCACGCAATCTACGGGAGAGCGCGGAAAATTCTTTTTCGATAGATTGAAAGAATGTGAAGATTGGGCCGGTGCGGCTTAAAGGATTTACACACTCGGCCCTGCCATCTAGGGCAGGCGGGCGCTGGCGATGCGGGAAGGGCCGCCCCGACGCCCCGTGCGGCGGCCTCGGCACGGCCTGGAACAGGGCCGTACAAGATTCTCGATGTATGGACTCAGGCGGCGTTTGTTGCCATACTCATCGATTGAATTCTTGTCCACGCATTGCGGCGTTCCCGGCGCAATAGAATCCATGCATAACGACGACGTATATGCGTCCTGGCCCTTGACTTTCGTGCGTGGCGCGGGTCCCCGCTACCGCCAGATCGCCGATTTCATCGCGAGCGCCGTGGCCGCCAACCGCATGCAGCCGGGCGACCGCCTGCCGCCGCAGCGGCGCCTGGCGCAGCACCTGGGGGTGGACCTGACCACCGTGACGCGCGCCTACGCCGAGGCCGGCCAGCGCGGCCTGATCGAGGCGCGTGGGCCGCAGGGCACCTTCATCGCGCGTCCGGCCGAGCAGCCACTGCAGCAGATGCTGGACCTGGGTATGAACATGCCGCCGCTGCCATTGGGTTGCGATCTGCAGGACCTGCTGCGGCGCGGCCTGGCCAAGGTCATGGAAAGGCATGAAGTCGGCGTGATGATGACCTATCACCAGGCTGGCGGTGGCTTGGCCGAACGCGAGGCCGGCGCGCAGTGGCTGGCGCAGTCGGTCGGTCGGGTCGACCCCGAGCGCGTGCTGGTCTGTCCCGGCGCGCAGGCCGCGCTGGCCGCGGTGATGCTGGCCTATAGCCGGCCAGGCGACGGCATCATCGCCGAACCCCTGGTGTATCCGGGCCTGCTGACCGCCGCCCGGCAACTGGGCCGCCGCCTGCTGGTGGCCGAGGCCGACGCCGATGGCATGACGCCCGCGGGGCTGGAACGCGCCTGCCGCGACGGCGGCCGGCTGGTCTACCTGAACCCCACGCTGCAGAATCCCACCGCCCACACCATGAGCGCGGCGCGCCGCCATGATCTGGTGCGCTCGGCTGCGGCCTGCGGCGTGCGCATCATCGAAGACGATCCCTATTCGCTGTTCCTTGACGACGCGCCGCCGGCGCTGGCCAGCCTGGCGCCGGCCTCGGTGTTCCATATCGCCACGCTGGCCAAGACGCTGACCCCCGGGCTGCGCACCGCGTTCGTGCTGGGCCCCGACCAGGACAGTCGGCGCAACGTGCTGGCGGCGATGCGTTCGTTCGCCGTGATGGCCGCGCCGCTGATGGGCATGCTGACCACGCACTGGATCGCCAGCGGCGCGGCGCGCCAGATCCTGGACGGCGTACGCGCCGAAGCCCTGGCGCGCCAGCAGTTGGCGCGCCAGTTGCTGCCCGGACCGTTCCCGGCCGCGGCGGCGGGCATTCATCTGTGGCAGCCGCTGTCCGATGGCTGGACCGCGGCCGACCTGGAACGGGTGGCGCGCGACGAGGGGCTGAGCGTCACCTCGTCGGAGGTTTTCCACCAGGGCCTGGGCGCGCCCAACGCCATCCGCATCTCGCTCGGCAGCATTCCCGAACGCCAGGCCCTGGCGCAGGCGCTGGAGCGCTTGGCCGGCCTGGTGCGGCGGCGTCCGCACGGCTTGCGCGACGTGATCGTCTGAGCCCAGGCCGTAATATGGCGGCTGTGCCCGCCCCACCGTGACGCTTCATGCTGTTCGAGACTTTCCACTCCCTGCAGGACACCCTGGTGGGATTCGCCCGCGCCCACGCCGCCTGGCTGGCGCCGCTGGGCTTCGCATTTGCCTTCCTGAAGTCGCTGCCCTTGGTGGCGCTGGTGATCCCCGGCACGGCGTTGCTGCTGTCGATCGGCGCCATCCTGGGGTTGGGAGACAGCGCGTTCGTGCCGGTGTGGCTGGCCATTGCCATCGGCGCGGCGCTGGGCGACTGGGTGCAATTCGCCTGCGGCGTGCGCTTCGGGCCCGGCCTGATGCGATCGAAGCCGCTGCGCACGCGCCCGCGGCTCCTGCATCGCAGCACCCTGTTCATCCAGAAATGGGGCGCTCTCAGTATCGTGCTGTGCCGCTTTTTCGGTCCGCTGCGCGCCACCGTGCCGATGATCGCCGGCATCTGCGGCATGCGTGTCGCGGCATTCCAGATCGCCAACTGGGCCTCGGCCTTCCTGTGGGCGGCGGCGCTGCTGCTGCCTGGGTGGTGGGGCACGCGCGCATTGCTGTGAACACGGCCCGCCGGCGGCGGGGGCCGAGACGTCGCCCGCGAGCCCGCTTCAATGCGGGGCGGGCACTTCCCGCACTTCCCAGCCTTCCTCGCGTGCCAGGAAATCCTGCAGCGAATCGACCGTCACGGCCTTGATACGGCCCGCGTACCGCAGGTCGTCAGGATGATCGTCAAAGGCGACGTTTGCCTTGAACATGCGCCCGCCCAGGCGTGTCAAAGCACCGATCTGCAGTTCCGAAGGTTGATAACCCTTCAGTTTCAGCCATGCCTGAGCCTGCTCTCGAGTACGGATGGCGGCGTCCTTGGCGTGTACGCCGGCGAGGGTTTCCAGCACCCAGGCATTGGAGTTCTGATAACGCGTGGAAAATGGAAACGCAATCATGTTGTAGCGCGGATCGAACAGGGATCGCAGGGCCTGCGGTTGGTGGATTCGCATGAGCAAGGCATCGGCGATCGGCTTCGGAGGAATGAGCAATAGCGTGTCAAACTTGAACAGATCGTCCAGGAAGAAGTTTGCCAATCCCTCATACCAGAGGTCGGATTGCGCTGTGCCGCATTCATTGAGCAGGTGGGCGATGCGCCATGGTGCGCCGGCTTGGTCGCGGTAGGCGAAGCCGGCATGGCTATAGCGTAGGTGATACTCGGACAGATCCTGGCCCATCCGTCCCAACACCACGACGTTTACCGGAAGCTTGTCCAGAATGGCGGATATACGTTGCGCGGTATCCATGGCGGTGATCAGGGTGCTGGCGTTGAGGGCGGTGTCGGCGCAACCCTGACCGGCCAAGGCCGGCGTGGTCGGCATGCCGCAGAGCGCGCCGCAGGCGGCAACGGCGCACAACACCCGGCGGATACGGGAGGCGGGGATATTGTTCATCCGGGCACCCGTTCATGATGCAGCAAGGCCTGGCCCAGTGTATTGGGGATGAATGCCAGGACTTTGCCCGAAGCCAGCAGCACGGCGCCGGTCGAGGCCGCTACTGCCTGCACGGCGGTGCCCGTCGAGATGGCCAGGCCGCGCATCGCGGAGGTGGCGACATGTACCGATAGCTTGGCGGCGCCGTTGGCGGCATCAAGGATGATCTCCGTGGTGTCGGCCGAAAGCTGCGCGATGCCGGTCACGACAAATGAGGTGCCCGTGGCGGCAAGCGCGGCTCCCAGGCTTGCGTCGCCGTCGGCGCTGCCGACGACACTTGCCGCGGGCGAAGCCAGGATGGATACCGTGCCCAGAGACAAGTTCTGCGAAGCGTTTTGGGAGCCGACGGATTGCGAGTGCGCCACGGTGGCGCCCATCAGCAGGGCGAGTCCCAACATGGGGGCGCCGAGGCGGGATAACGGAATGGAATGCATGGAGCCTCTTGGAACTTGCCTGGGAGTGGGCGCATTTATGGAAAACTCCGACAAGCATATTTTGGGAGGCGGGCACGGTAAATTAGATAAGTCCGATATTCAGAGCGCGGCGTTCAATCTGAATTTATGAAAGCCGAAGCGAGGCGTCGGCGTTGACGGCCTAAGGCGCCGGGCCGCAGCGGTACTTGCACCTCTCCCGCCTCGCCACCCGCGCGATCGCCAGTCCCAGGCCGGTGCCGCCGCGGTTGCGCGAGCCAGAACGGCCGCAGCACCGCCTGCAGTTCCTGCTTCGCACGTCGCTGGGGCCAATTGAATCCGCTGTGTCGGATCGGCGCCTTTGCCCCGATCCGCCTACGTGCCGGCCAGCGCCAGCATCAACAACGCGCCCAGCAGCGCCGGCGGCATCACCCAGGCGCCCAGCTTGAGAAAGCGCAACGCGCCGACGTGCTGGCCCTCGCGCCGCACGGCGATCAGCCACAGCAGCGTGGCCAGCGAACCGGTGATCGACAGATTGGGGCCCAGATCCACGCCGATCAGCAGCGCACCGGCGGTCTGCGCCGGCAGGTCGGCGATCTGGCCGACCGAGCCGGCGATCAGTCCGGCCGGCAGGTTGTTGATGAGATTGCTGGCCAGCGCCGCCACGATGCCGGCGCCCCACAGCGCGCCGCCTGCCGAGTCGCTCGCCAGTCGTAGCAACGCCCGCGCCAGGGCGTCGATGGCGCCGCTCAGCGCCAGGCCCTCGACCAGCACGAACAGGCCCGCCACCATCGGCAGCACGCCCCAGGCCACGTGGCGCAGCACCGGCAGCGGGCTGAGCCGCTGCTTCAGGTGGATCAGCCCGGCGGTGGCCAGGCCGGCGATGAAGGTCGGCAGGCCCAGGTCGGCGTGCAGGGCCGAGGCCAGCATCAGCACCAGCGCGGTCAGCAGGATGCCGATGCCGGTCAGGCGCGCGCCCGCGGCCAGCGGTTGCGGCACGATGTCGGTGCGCAACGGCTGGCGCAGCGCCTCGCGCTGGCTGAAGCGCAGGGCCAGGTAGGTCAGGCCGATGGCCGCCAGCGACGGCAGCGTGAAGCGTTGCAGCCAGTCCAGCAGCGGCGGCATCTGGCTGCCGTACACCACCAGGTTGGCGGGATTGGAGATCGGCAGCACGAAGCTGGCGGCGTTGGCGATGAAGGCGCAGATGAACAGATAGGGCAGCGGCCGCGCGCCGGCGGCGCGTGCCGCGGCGTACACCGCCGGCGTCAGCACCACGGCGGTGGCGTCATTCGACAGGAACACGGTGACCAGGATTCCCACCAGGAACACCAGGTCGAACAGCCGCCCCGCCGACCCGCGCGCATGGCGCGCCGCCACCATCGCCAGCCAGTCGAACAGCCCCTGCTGGCGCGCCAGCTCGGCCAGCACCATCATGCCGATCAGGAACAGGTAGACATCCAACCCCTTGCCGACCGCGCCCAGCGCTGCCTGCCAGGGGATCAGCCCGGCAGCCGTCAGCAGCAGGGCGGCGCCGCCGGCCCACGCGTACTCGGGCACGCGCCAGGGGCGCAGCAGGATGCCGACGATCGCCACGGCGGAAATAGTCCAGAGGGCGAGGGAAGAGGCGGGAACGGGCATGAGCGGCGGCGACGAGAATCCAGGGCGGAAAGCATTATCGCCGGTTCGGCGCTCCGGCTGCCCGGCTGGGTGAGCCGTCCGGTCGGCCGCGCGGCCCGCGTTCCCGCAGGCAGGGAGGCGCCAGCCGGCGCCCCTACTGGATCTGCAAGGTGTACATCGCCTGGCCGCGCACCAGCGTCAGCAGCAGCGGCTGGCCCGGCGCCGCGCCGCCCAGCAGGCCGCGCAAGTCGGCCAGCCGGCTGACCGGGCGCCGGTTGACGCCGATGACGATGTCGCCGCGCCGCATCCGCGCCGCCACCAGCCCGCGCTCGGGGTAGGTGGCGCTGACCGCCACGCCATCGTTGCCCTTCAGTCGCTGCTCGCGGCCGATCTCGGTGAATTCCACACCGTTCAGGCGCGCGTCCAGCGAGCCGCCATGCAGCCGTTCGTTCTTCTCGGGTTCGATGCGTAGCGTCACCTCCGAGCGCTGGCCGCCGCGGGCCAGCGTCAGCCGCACCTGCTTGCCCACCGGCAACAAGCCCTCGGCGTTGCGCAATTGGGCGCTGGTGGCGATGGGCTTGCCGTCCAGCGCCAGCACCCGGTCGCGCGCCTGCACCCCGGCCTGTTGCGCCGGCGAGCCATCCGCCACCCGCGCCACCACCACGCCGCTGGCGTCCGGCGCCACGCCCAGTTGGCGCGCATTGCGCGGCGTGATGTCGATGGTGTCCAGCCCCAGGCCGCCGCGCTGCACCTGGCCGTGTTGCAGCAACTGGCGCATGACTTCGCCCGCCAGGTTCGACGGGATCGCGAAACCGATGCCCACGTTGCCGCCTGACGGCGTATAGATCATGGTGTTGATGCCGACCAGTTCGCCGTTCAGGTTGACCAGCGCGCCGCCGGAATTGCCCGGGTTGATGGAAGCGTCGGTCTGGATGAAGTTCTGGTAGCCGGCGGCTCGCAGGCTGGACCGCTCCAGTGCCGACACGATGCCAGACGAGGCCGATTGGCCCAGGCCGTAGGGGTCGCCGATGGCGACCACGAAATCGCCCACCCGCAGGTCGCTGGAATCGGACAGGGTCAGGGCCTGCAACCTGTCGGCCGGAATGCGCAGCACCGCCAGGTCGGTGTCCGGATCGCTGCCGACCACGGTGGCGGTGAAGCTGCGGCCGTCCTGCAGCGACACGCGGATGGAGGTGGCGCCGCGCACGACATGGTGATTGGTCAGGATGTTGCCCTGGGCCGCGTCGACGATCACGCCCGAGCCGATGCTCTGGCGGCCGGCGCCGCGCGCCTGGCCGAAGCCGCCCGCCTGGCCGCCGTCGCCCTGGGCGGAAATGTTCACCACTGCCGGCGTCACGCGTTCGAGCATCGGCGCCAGCGACGGCAGGGCCTGGCCGTCCACCGCCATGGGCAGGGCGGCGCGCGCGCCGGCGCACGGGAAGAGTGGGGTCGCCAGGGTGGCGGCGAGCGCAACGGCGGACAAGAATCGGTTCATAGGGGCCTTCGGGGTTCTGCGCCGCAGTATCGCCGCGCCCGGCGTCGCCCATATGACCGATCAAGCCCCTTTCCGGCGGCGTGTTCCGCCGCCGGGCGAACAGGCCCTAGAAGCCGACCGCCTGCCCGTCGCGGCGCGAATCGGACGCAGCGACATAGCCGCCCTGCGGCAGGCGGCAGATCAACTGCGCCGAACCGAATTCCAGGCTGTCGGCCGCCGCCACCGCCACGTTGTGGCCGCGCTGGCGCAGCGTGTCGACCACGTCGGCGGGCAGGTGCGATTCGACATTGACCACCGGCCCCTTTTCCACGCGGAAGCGCGGCGCGTCGCTCATGGCCTGCGGGTTCTGGCCGAAGGCCGCCAGGCGCGTCACCATTTGCAAATGGCCCTGCGCCTGCATCGAGCCGCCCATCACGCCGAACGCCATGACGGGCTCGCCGCCGCGCGTGACAAACGCCGGGATGATGGTGTGCATCGGCTTCTTGCGCGGCGCTACCTGATTGGCGTGGCCCGGCGTCAGCACGAAGTTCAGGCCGCGGTTGTGCAGGCTGATGCCGGTGTCCGGTACCACCACGCCTGAACCGAAGCCATGGTAGTTGGATTGGATGAACGACACCATGGTGCCGCCCGCGTCGGCCGTGGTCAGGTAGACCGTGCCGCCGCTGGCGGGCGTGCCGGCCACTGGCACGGCGGCGCGGTCCATCGAGATCAGCTTGGCGCGCTCGGCCAGGTAGGCTGGATCGAGCAGTGCGCGGGCATCGGTGCGCATGTGGCGCGGATCGGCCACATGGTGGTGCAGGTCGGCGAAGGCCAGCTTCATGGCCTCGATGCTGACGTGGTAGTAGTCGGCGCTGTCGCGGCCCATCGACTCTAGGTCGAAGCGTTCCAGCATGCCCAGCGCCATCAGCGCCGAAATGCCCTGGCCGTTGGGCGGGATCTCGTGCAGTTCATAATCGCGGAACGATTGCGAGATCGGCGCCACCCATTCGGGCCGGTGCTCGGCCAGGTCGGCCGCGCTCAGGGCGCCGCCGGTGCGCGCCGCGAAGTCGGCGATCCTGCCGGCCAGCGCGCCGTGATAGAAGCTGTCGCCGCCGCTTTCGGCGATCTCGCGCAAAGTGCGCGCCTGCGCCGGAAAGCGCCACCATTCGCCTGCCTGCGGCGCCCGGCCTTGTGGCAGGAAGGCCTCGGCGAAGCCCGGTTCCTGCGCCAGCTTGGGCGCCTGCGTGGCCCATTGGCGGGCGATGGTGGGGCTGACCGCGAAGCCTTCCTCGGCATAGGCGATGGCCGGTTCGAACAGTTTGGCGAACGGCAGCTTGCCGAAACGTTCTGACAGCGCCTTCCAGCCCGCCACCTGGCCGGGCACGGTGACCGTGCCCCAGCCGGTGCCCGGCATTGCGTCGCGGCCGGCAAAGTATTCCGGCGTCCATGCCGCTGGCGCGCAGCCGCTGGAGTTCAGGCCATGCAGCCGCCCTTCGTGCCACACCAGCGCGAACATATCGCCGCCGATGCCGTTCATCACGGGCTCGACCACGGTCAGTGCGATAGCGGTGGCGATGGCGCTGTCCACGGCATTGCCGCCGGCCAGCAGCATGCGCAGCCCGGCCTGGGCCGCCAGCGGCTGGCTGGTGGCGACCGCGTTGGCGGCCAGCACCGGCATTTTTCGGGAAGCGTACGGAAAAGACCAATCGAAGGGGGAGGACATGGTGGCGTGCAGACTCGTTGGAAAATTACTGCGGCGAGATGCCGGCCTGGTCGATCAGGCGCTTGGTGCGCGGAATCTCGGTTTTGATGAAGGCGGCGAATTCCTCGCGGCTGCCGCCGCGCGGTTCGGCGCCGGCTTCGGCCAGCTTACCGCGCAACGCGGGATCCGCAAGCACCTTGTTGACGGCGCGGTTGAGCTTGTCCAGGATCGGCGCGGGCGTGCCTTGCGGCGCCACCAGCCCGTACCAGGGCGCGATGTCGTAGCCGGCGTAGCCCTGCTCGGCGATGGTGGGAATGTCCGGCGCCAGCGCCGAGCGCTGCGAGTTCGACATGCCCAGCGCCAGCAGCGTGCCGCTCTTGACCTGCGGCAGGCCGGTCATGATGGTGTCGAAGTACATCGACACCTGGCCGCTCAGCAGCGCCGGAATGGCTTCGCCGGCGCCCTTGTAGGGCACGTGCAGGATGTCGATGCCGGCCACCGACTTGAGCATCTCGCCCGCCATGTGGGAGGTGGTGCCGGTGCCGAACGAGGCATAGGTCAGTTTGCCCGGATTGGCGCGGGCGTAGGCGATCATCTCGGGCAAGGTCTTGAACGGCTGCTGCGGGTTGGCCAGCAGGATGTTGGGCGTGTACGCCACCAGCGACACCAGTTCGAAGGCGTCCGGGTCATAGGCCAGGCGCTTTTGCAGGAAGCGGTTGGTGACGATGGCGGCGGGGCCGCCCATCAGCAGCGTATAGCCGTCGGCCGCCGAACGCGCCACCGAGGCGCTGCCGATCGCGGCGGCTGCGCCGGGACGGGCTTCGATCACGAACGGTTGGCCCAACTCGGTCGACAGGGCCGCGCCCAGTTGGCGCGAGATCAGGTCGGTGGCCGAGCCGGCCTGGAACGGCACGACGATGCGCACCGGATGTTGCGGCCAATCGGTGGCCTGGGCGCCGGCTTGCGCGGCGAAGGTCAGGGCGGCGGCGCCGGCCAGGGCGCGGATGAAGCGGAAAGGCATGGATTCCCCTTGAATGCGTTGTATCGACGCGGTGCGTCGAGGCGTTGTGCCGTGAAGGCGGTGGCGCCGGGCGGGTCTATTGCCCGTTGCGGCGCCGGCCGACGCGCACGGCCGGCGCGTCAGTCTTGAATTTGACGCGAGCATGGCCGGCACGGCCATTGGTGTTTGCATCCATGGATCATTGGATCCAATTTGTGTTATTTTTGCGTTTATCTATCATGGCGGCTTTGAAACCCCGGGGACGAGAATGCTGCAGTATCAGAAGACAGCCGTCAGCGCCGAAGAAGAGGCTTACCTGCATTTGCAGCGCGAGATCCGGCTGGGCAACTACCCGCCCGGCCACCGCCTGGTGCCCGAACTCATCGCCAGCGACATCGGCACCAGCCGCATGCCGGTGCGCGGCGCGCTGCGCCGCCTGGCTTCCGAAGGCCTGGTCGAAATCCGCGCCAATCGCGGCGCCGTGGTGCGCGGCCTGAACCAGCAGGAAATGCGCGAAGTCTTCGAAATGCGTTCCGTGCTCGAAGGGCTGGCCGTGCGCAATGCCGTGCGCCACATGGGCGCCGAGCACATCCGCCGCCTGGCCGGCATGCTGGATCAACTGGAGCAGGGCCTGGGCGACTACCTCGACTGGACCAGCGCCCATCGCGATTTCCACGAATACCTGTGCAGCTTCTGCCAGCAGCCACGGCTGCTGCGGCAGATTTCCGAATTGCATTCGGTGGTCGAGCCCTACATGCGCCTGTGGGCGGCCCAACCCGGCCGCGTGCTGCGGGTGCGCGAATCGCACCAGGAACTGATCGACGCGCTGCTCACCGGCGACCCGGACCGAAGCGAAGCCGCCATGCGCCAGCACGTGCTCAACACCGTGCCAGCCTTGCAGGCATTCCTGGAACAGGCGCGCTGAGGCGGGCGCGGGCCGCTTGCCGGACGGCTCAAGTCTCGCCCTGCGCCGTCCGGCGCCTGAACTTGATCTCGCTGGCCAGCACCCCGGTCAGCGGCATCAACGCGAACGACGCCGGCGCCAGGGCGGCTTCCCGGCGCGACATGGCAAACATCGATTCGGATTTCATGGCGGACTTCGGGTGTGACGGCTGCGAGCAATATACGCGCCCGGAGTAATATGGCGCGTCCGGCGGCCGGCTTCCGTCTCCTCGCATCCCCGATGCCCGTGTGCCGAAGCGCCCCGGCGCGACAAGAAAACACAAGGAGACAGGCAAGTGGACAAGCAAGCATCGGGCGGCTGGTATTTCGGCTGGAACATCGTCGGCGCCGCCACCGTGCTGACCCTGCTCACGGTAGGGTTGCGCATGGGCATCGGGCCGTTCTTCCTGCCCATGGCGGACGGGCTGGGCTTCTCGCGCAGCCTGCTGTCGGGCATCGTCGCGGTCGGCATGCTGTGCTACGGCCTGGGCATGCCGCTGGCCGGCTACCTGGTCAGCACGCGCGGCACCCGTTTCGTGCTGCTCACCGGCACCGCCATCGTGGTGGCCGCGTCCATCTGGACCGTGTACGCGCGCGGCCCCGTCGAATTCCTGCTGGCTTTCGGCGTGGCGTTGTCGATCGGCCTGGCCTTCACCAGCCCGGTGGCGCTGACGCCCGTCATCAGCCGCTGGTTCACGCGCCAGCGCGGCATGGCGCTGTTCTTCCTGTCCACCGGTTCCATGGCCGGCATCGCCCTGATGACGCCCACGCTCACGTTCGCCATCAGCGCGGTCGGCTGGCGCGAAACCCTGTTGGCCTTCGCCGCCCTGTTCGCCCTGTTGACCGTGCCGGTGGCGCTGTTCGTGATGCGCGACCAGGCGCCCGAGCACACCGACCTGTTGCCGCACCAGATCGTCGAAAAAAAATCCGGCGCGCGGCCCGCCGCCAAAAGTCCGGCGCCGCGCATCCAGGACGCCGTTCGCACGCTGCCGTTCTGGCAGGTGGCGCTGGGCCTGTTCGCCTGCGGCTTCAGCATGAACCTGCTCGGCACGCATGGCATGCCCATGCTGATGGACCACGGCTTCGATGCCACCACCAGCTCGCTGGGCATCGGCCTGATCGGCCTGGTCGCCATTTTCAGCACCCTGGTGCTGGGCCGCCTGTCCGACCAGGTCGAGCGCCGCAACATCCTGGCCGCCATCTATCTTGTGCGCGGGCTTGGTTTTTTCGCGCTGGTCATGGTGGGCGCGCATTGGGAACTGTATGCCGCGGCCACCATCGGCGGCGTGGTCTGGGCCGGCAGCATCGCGCTGTCGTCCGCCATCCTGGCGGATGTCTATGGCGTGCGATTGGTGGGGGTGCTGTACGGGCTGACCTACCTGGGCCACCAGGTTGGCGGCATGATCAGCTCCTGGCTGGGCGGCTGGGCCTTCGAAACCTTCCATACCCACTGGGTGGCGTTCGGCGCGGCCGGCGCCCTGCTGTTGCTGGCCGCCGCCATATCCCTGCAACTGCCGCGGCGCGGCGCCTTGCGCGCCATGCCGGCGATGGCGGCGGGCGGACGTTGAGGCCGCACCGCCGCGCGCCTCAGCGGTCCTTCAGCAGCGACACCAGTTCCGGCACGTAGCGTTCGCCGCCGCCCTGGTTGACGGCCTGGTCGTAGGTATGCAGCACCGCGGCGCCGATCTCGCGCACCGCGCCGGTCTCGGCCGCCATGGTGTTGTAGTAGGACAGGTCCTTCTGCGCGTTCGACATGAAAAAGCGCAGCGACGATGGGTCCTGCTCCAGCAGGTATGGCTTGAGGCGCTCCAGCGCCACGCCGCCGCCGCCGCCTTTGGTCAGCACCTCGGCGAACACCGCCGGGTCGATGTCGGCGCGCAGTGCGCAGGCGGCGGCCTCGGCCAGCAGCGCGATCGCGCCCAGCGACACATAGTTGTGCAGCAGCTTCATGCGGTGGCCCGCGCCCACCGGGCCGGCATGCGCGATGTTCTCGGCAAAGCACGCCAGGATCGGCCGGCATTCCTCGAACAGCGCGGCATCGCCGCCCACCAGCAGATTGAGCCGGCCTTCGGCGGCTTCCTTGGGGGTGCGGGTCATGGGGGCATCCAGGAAGCGGCCGCCCTTCTCGATGACCGCCTCGGCCACCTTGGCGGTGGAGGAGGGGATGGCGGTCGAGCAATCGATGATCACCGTGCCGGGGCGCAGTCCTTCCAGCACGCCGCCGGGCGACAACAGCACCGCCTCGACCTGCGGACTGCCGGTGACGCACAGGATGATCAGGTCCGACTGCGCCGCCAGCGTCGCGCCATCCGCACAACTGGTGGCGCCTGCCGCCTTGAGCGCGTCCAGCGGCTGGTTGCCCGGATGTTCCAGCACGGTCAGCGTATGACCGTGCTTGACCAGATTGCTGGCGATGCCGTGGCCCATCAGGCCGATACCCACCATACCGATTTTTGCCATCTTGCACTGCTCCTGCCACATGGGGCTGTTTGTTATGGCATAAATCTTACTCTCAGATCCGCGCCGATCCCGTGGCCGCACCGCCATGGCGCACGGGCGGCGCGACAGGGCCGGCGTCATGGACGGTGCCGCTGACCCGCCCGGGCGCCGGCCCGCGCCCGTCAGACGATGCGGATGCTCAGTTCGGGCAAGCCGTCCACGTGCGCCACAATCACATCGTCGCGCACCACCGGCCCCACGTTCTCCGGCGTGCCCGAGTAAATCAGGTCGCCCGGAAACAGCTCAAAGGCCTGCGACAGCCGCGCGATCTGCTCGGCCACGGACCAGATCATGTGCGACAGCGTCGCCTGCTGCTTGCGTTCGCCGTTGACGGCCAGCCAGATCTCGCCTTCGTGGTAGTGGCCGGTCTGTCCGACCGGATGGATCGGACCGATCGGCGCCGCATGATCGAAGCTCTTGCCGATCTCCCACGGCTTCTTCTGGTCGCCCATGCCGCGCTGCAGGTCGCGCCGCGTCATGTCCAGCCCCAGCGCGTAGCCATAGACGCAGTCGAGCGCCTTTTCGACCGGAATGTCGCGCCCGCCCCGCGACAAGGCCGCCACTAGTTCCACCTCGTAGTGGTAGTTCTGCGTCAACGGCGGATAGGGATGATCGGCCACCGTATCCGGCAATACCACCTGAATCGCATCCGTCGGCTTCTGGAAGAAGAACGGCGGTTCGCGGCTGGGGTCCGAACCCATCTCGATGGCGTGCGCGGCGTAGTTGCGGCCGATGCAGTAGATGCGGCGCACCGGAAAGCGCAGGTCGCTGCCGGCGATCGGCACGGTGGTCTGCGCAACGGCAAATGGGGTCTGGACGGCTTGGGTCATCGCGGGGCTCCTGAAGGTTGCGAGGTTCACGGCCAGCTTAGGCCCGCGCCGCCCGTCCCGCCTGGAGACGATTACGCAATCCGTGGACGATTCCGCGCATTTGGCGCCGGGTCCTTCCCCGCCCCCAGCCGCGCATCCGGCGGCGCGTCGGCATGGCCACCGCGTTGGCGCTCGCGATAAGCGGTCGGGCTGACGCCTTCCAGTTGGCGGAACCGGCGCGAAAAATACGCCTCGTCGGCAAAGCCGGCGGCATGCGCCACCTGCGCCACCGTGCGCGCCGTATGCGCCAGCAGATCGCGCGCCAGCGCCATGCGGCGCTCGGCCACCAGTTCGGTGAAGGTCTTGCCGGTTTCCTTCTTGAGCAGGTGCGCCAGGTAATTGGGCGACAGGAAGGCCGCCGCCGCCGCGTCGTTCAGCGTCAGGTTGCCGGCCAGGTGCGCGCCGATGTGCGCCAGCACCCGCCGCACGCTCTCGCGCCGGCTGCTGCCGGCGTGATGGCGCGCCAGGTGCAGCAGATCGGCCTCGTAGCGTCCGCAGACCAGCGCGATCAATTGCAGCAGCAGTCCGCGGATCGCCGTCGATGAACCGAAACCGCGTCGCCGGTTCTCCGCCATCAGGCGCGCGATCAGCGTTTCGGCCTCGCCCAGGCCTTCTGCTTCCAACTCGAAATCCAGGTACTCCTGGAACAGGAACGGCGCCAGCGCCGGCGCCTGCGATACTGGCACGTCCTCCAGGTCCAGCGCATCCACCGCCAGTTCGGGCCACAGGAAACGCTGCGCGAAATTGATGATGACGTAGCGCGCGCCCGGCGGGTGCGGCACCAGGTGCACCCGGTAGGGCAGCACGAAACTCACGCCGCCCCGAGGAAACGGCCGCGTGGTGCCGCTGATGGTCTGGCGCGTGTCGCCCTCCAGATTCACCTGGATCTGGAAATACTCGTGGCGGTGCGGCTGCTCCAGCGGCTCGCGCACCTGCTGCGCGCGGATATCGAAATCGAAGTGGTCCGCGCGCTCGGCCATGCCGTAGGTTTTGATGCGGTTCATGCGGGGGACGGCCAGACGGTGAAAGACATGGGAAGAATGTAGCGCCGGCGCGACGGCGGCGCCAGTTGCGCGGGATAATGTCCGTTCACCGGCCGTGCCGCCCCCGCGCTGGCACGCGCGGCCCGCTTTGCGCTACCGTTGGAGGCATTGCGCAGCGCTTCTTCACTTGCTCCATGACAGACACCATCCCCGCCGGCTTCGCCCCCTGGCAACCCAGCAGCCAGTTCATGCGCCACCTGGCCGATCTGGGCGGCTTCTACCGGCGCGAGGCCGACGACGTGCTGGCCATGCGCATCGGCCCGGCTCACGGCAACATGCACGGCATGGCCCATGGCGGCCTGCTCGCCACCCTGGCCGACAGTGCCCTGGGCTTCGTCATCGCCCACCAGTGCCAGGCCTCGGTCGTCACCGCGCAGATGTCGGTCGAATACCTCAACGCAGTCATGCCCGGCGACTGGCTCGAAGCCCACGTCACCATCGACAAGCGCGGCAAGCGCCTGATCTACGCCACCTGCCACTTGAAGGTGGACGAGCGCCTGGTGCTCAAGGCCAGCGCCGTCTTCGCCGTGCGCCAGGCGGCGGTGCCGGCCTCGGACGGCTGAACGGACGGGCGCGCGGTCCCCGATGTGCGATCGGCGGCTCTCGGGCCGCCGATCATCCCCTCCAATGGCCGCGCCGCAGCGGCGTCACAGGTACGGCGTCGCCAGCCAGATCACCTTGTTGCGCAGCCGTTTCGCGAACGGCGCCTGTTGCAGGTCCTCCAGCGTCTGGCGGCGCGCGTCGGCCACCCGCGCATCGATGCGCGCGCCGATCCAGCGCGCCACCTGCGGATCGTAGATCTCGGTATCCAGTTCGAAATTCAGGCGCAGGCTGCGCGGGTCCAGGTTCGACGACCCGACGTAGGCCCAGCCGTCGTCCACCGTCATCAGCTTGGAATGGTCGAACGCCCCGCGCGAGCGCCATACCCGGCAGCCGGTGCGCACCACCTGGTCCAACTGCGCCGTCATGGCGTAGTCGACCAGCCGCAGATTGTTCTTGCCGGGAATCACGATATCCACGATCACCCCGCGCCGCGCCGCCGTCGCCAGCGCGCCAATCAGCGGTTGGTCCGGCAGGAAGTAGGGCGACTGGATGCGCACATGGCGCTGCGCCACCGCCAGCGCGCCCAGGATGATGCTGTGCGCGCTGCCCAGGGCCCGGTCCGGCCCGGACGGCACGCAGCGCATCGGCACCACCCCGTCAGCCGGCAGCGCCTGCGGGTCGAACCAGGGTTGCGCCGGCAGCGACTCGTGCGTGGTGAAATTCCAGTCGTGCGCGAACACCGACATCAACTGCGTCACGATCGGGCCTTCCACCCGGAAATGCGTATCGACGTTGGTGGCCGCGCCCGACAGCGCCGTCACGAAGGCCGCCCGGACATTCATGCCGCCGGTGAATCCGATGCGCCCGTCCACCACCAGCACCTTGCGGTGGCTGCGCAGGTTGGCATACGGCATGCGCAACACGCCCAGCGGATTGGTCATGAAGCGCGCCACCGGCACCCCGCCGCGCGCCAGCATCCGCACGATCGGCGGCCGCGAATACTTGGCGCCGATCGCATCGATCAGTACCCGCACCTGCACGCCGCGCCCGTGCGCCTCGATCAGCGCCTGCGCCATCTCGCGGCCGATCGCGTCGTTGTCGAAGATGTAGCTCTGCATCGCCACCGCGTGGCGCGCCTCGCGGATCGCCTGCAGCATCGCCGGATAGGCCTCGTCGCCGCCGGCCAGCGGCCGCACCGCGTTGCCGCCCAACAGCCGGAACCGGCTGACCCGGTCGCCCAGCACCTTCAGCGACGCGAACTGCGGCCCAGAGATCGGCGCCACGTCCACATTGGGCGTCTCCACCAGCGCCGCGTCCACCAGCATGGCCTCGTCGCGCTGCTGCGACAGGCGCGTCTTGCGGATCCGGTTGATCCCCGCGACGAAATACGCCGCCGCCCCGAACAACGGCGAAAACAGCGCCAGCCCCACCCAGCCGATGGCCGAGCGCACGTCCTGCTTGGTCATGGCCGCGTGCACCGCCGCGCCAGCGCCCGCCACCACGCTGATGCCGAACACCATGTGCGGCCAGTACTTGATCAATAGTTCGTGTATTTGATCCATGGCTACGGTGCGACCCTGGCCTCCAGAGGATGATTCGAGCGCCAAGGATATCAAGGCCGGCGCGCGTGGCAAGGGGCAAGGCGCGGCACGGCGCGGTGTTTTACACGGTTGAAAAAAACATGCTAGAATTCGGCCTCTTTGCAGTTGAGCACGAAATTTTTCGTGTCGGCGGCAAAGCAGTCAGTGGTGGCTGTAGCTCAGTTGGTAGAGTCCCGGATTGTGATTCCGGTTGTCGTGGGTTCGAGTCCCATCAGCCACCCCAAAGAATTTAGTGAAATCAGGCACTTACGCGCAAGCGGAGTGCCTTTTTTCTTTTCCGGATGGTGGCAAGATCCGACAAGCCAGTGGCAGCCAAGGCCGTGACGGGAGCCAGCCCGTGACGATGCGCTCCGCGCCGCCGCATCCCGGCGAGATTCTCCGGCAGGGTGTCATTGCCACTTCGACGCTGTCCACGACTGAAACTGCTGACCGGCTGGGGCTGTCCAGAGACACGCTGGGGTGTAGGGATTTCAGTTCAATCTGTCGATATGCCCGGCCGCCCCTGGGGGACGCCCGGGGCGGGCCCGCCGCCGCTTGAAGGCAACGCCTGGCTTCACAACCTGGCGTCAGCGCGTTCGATCCGCCGGGCGAACATGGCGAAGCTGGCGCGGACAATGGCGGGTTTGAGCAGGAAGTCGTGCGATTCGGCGGCAAGCGCGTCGTTGACCGGGTTTACCTCGCCATACGCCGCGGCCGCGCGCAACTGGTTGCGGGCCGCGCGTTCGATCAGCACAGACAAATAGAGGGTTTCTTCCACCGAACCGGTGGCGGCCAGAAAGCCGTGGTTGGCCAGCAGGATGCTGCGCTTGTCGCCCAACGCCGTGGAAATGATCTCGCCCTCCTGGTCGGCAATCGGCAGGCCCGGCCACTCCTTCAGGTGCGCGCAGTCGTTGTGAAATGGCGTGGCGTCCATGTGCGACACCACCAGGGGGCGGCCGGTCATCGACAGCGTCGAGACAAAGGGCGGATGGGTGTGGATGATGCAGCGCACGTCCGGCCGATGGCGGTAGACCCAGAAATGGAAGCGCACGGCGGGGTTGGGCGTGCCCGAACCTTCCAGCACGTCCATGTTTTCATTGATGCGTATCAGCGCATCTGGGCGGACTTCATCAAAAGCCTGCGCCAGCGCAGTGGTGTAGTAGCTGCCGTCGTCATTGCGCACCGTGATCTGGCCGGCCAGCGTTTCCGAGTGACCTTCGCTGGCCAGGATGCGGCAGCTTAGGGCGATCTTCTCTTGCTCGCTCCAGTTGCCGAAATCCAGTTTGTTGGCCGAGCGCTTGAAAAACGCATCGGATTGCAGTTGCTTGTCGTCCACACGCACCTCCTGAGATAAGCCTATGCGGACAATTACAGCGCGCTTGAGCGCGCCCGGCATTGCCCGCAGGCGCACTGGGCTTGTCCAGGTGTGACAGCACCTAGGGAAAACGGTAAGTGTGCCCGGCAAGCGGGCCGATACAATGACTTGGCCCCGCCGTCATACCTGCCTTTCCGTACGCAATGCTCGTCTCCCCGCCGTTTTCCGCCTCCGAACCGGACCTGAATTTCGCGCCGCGCTTCAGGCCGTTCTACGAGGCCGAGCTGGCGGGTTACAAGGCGCGGTTGGACAAGCTGGTCTTGCCAGGCGATTTCAGCGCCTTGACGATGCAGCCGCGACTGCATTTGCAGGCCTGTCGGCTGCGCGCAGGCGGTCTGGCCGTCAATCTGGAATCCACGCCGATTGCCGTGCGGCATCGTGCCGAGCATGCGGCCGACGCCATGCGCGCCGAGTTCCTGGCCAGTTTCATCATTGAGGGGCATGGCGTCATCTCCCAGAACGGCGCGAGCCTGCCGGTGCAGGCCGGCGACATCATGTTCCGCACCACGGCCCAGCCTTCCGAAGTGCGCATGCTCAGCGATTCGCGGCTGGTGGTCATCAAGGGGTCTTTGCTGCGCCTGTTGGGCGCGCAGGATGGCTCACGGTTCACCGCGCAGCGCGCGGCGGCGGGCCTGCCCATGGTGCGGACCGCCTACAGTTGCCTGGCCAATGTGTTTTTCGATGATGTGCCCACCAGCCCGGCCTCCAGCCTGTTTGCCGAACAGGCGCTGATGTCCATGCTGGCCGCCATCTACACCAGCCAGGCGCTGGAGCAACTGCCCGATGCCGAGCGCGCGCCGCTGGAAAGCTGGCTTGCCCTGACCAGCTACCTGGATGCGCATATCGCCGATCCGGACCTGTCGGTCAGCCGCGTGGCGGATGCCTTGCGTGCCTCCCGCCGCTGGGTGCACCGGCTGTTTCAGCTACAGGGCACGCAATACAACCAGTATGTGCGTGAACGCCGTTTGCAGCGGGCGCGTCTGGCGCTCGAAGATCCGGGCCAGAAGCATGTGCCGGTCAAGGACATTGCCCTGTCCTGTGGCTTTCAGGATGCCAGCCATTTCAGCCGGCGCTTTCAAGAGCGTTTCGGCTGTCCGCCCAACCAATACCGCGAAGCGGCGCGGCTCGCTTCGTAGCAAGCCGGGCCGCGGGTGGAATCAGGCGCGGCGGCCCTCCCGGCCTGCGGGCTTCATCAAGAAGGCCGAGGTGCCTGCCACCAGGCCGAGCGCGGCCATGTAGACGCCGACCGGAACGATGCTGTCGAAGCGCGCCACCAGCAGCGCCGACACCATCGGCGCCAGGCCGCCGCCGATGGCGGCCGAGAACTGCACGCCGATGGACAGGCCCGAGTAGCGCAGCTCGGGCGGAAACTGCGCGGCATAGAGGCTGGATTGCGGCGCAATCATCATGGCGTAATTGATCGCCATGGCAATGAAGACCGCGATGCTGTAGGCCATCAGCGAACCGCTACCCACGGCCATGAAAATCGGAATCGCCATCAGCGCCAGCAAGATGCCGCCCCAGCCGCAGACGCGGCGCGCGCCATAACGGTCACCCAACAGCCCGAACAGCGGAATGGTGCAGGTCAATACGGCCGCGCCATAGAGCAGGGCGTGCAAGGCGTCGCTGCGCGCAAAGCCCAGGTTGGACACGGCATACGACACCGAGAACACCAGAAAGGTATAGATCAACGTCACTTCGGCCAGTTTGCAGCCTATGCACAAGAGCAACGCCTTGCCATGCTTGCGCAGCAACTCGGCCACCGGCAGCTTGACCTGGGCACGTTCGGATTTGACGCGGGCGAAGTCGGGCGATTCATCGATGCCGCGGCGGATCAGCAGGCCGACGACGATGAGAACGGCACTGGCCAGAAAAGGCAGGCGCCAGCCCCAGGAAAGAAAGTCGGCCTCCGGCAGGCGCGTTACCAGCGCGAAAGAGCCCACCGACAACAGAATGCCCAGCGGCGCGCCCACCAGCGGCAGGCTGCCAAACAGGGCTTTCCAGCGTGGCGGGGCGTGTTCCACGGCCATCAGCATGGCGCCGCCCATTTCGCCGCCAAACGACAGACCCTGGCCCACGCGCAGCAGCACCAGCAGAATCGGCGCCCAGACGCCGATCTGGCCATAGGTCGGCAGCAGGCCGATCAGCACCGTGCAGATGCCCATCATCAGCAGGCTCAGGGTCAACATGGACTTGCGGCCGATACGGTCGCCAAAGTGGCCGAACAGAATCCCGCCTATGGGACGCGCCAGCATGCCGCTGGCAAAGGCGGCGAAGGCGGCCAGCGTGCCGGTCAGAGGATCGAACTGCGGAAAGAACAGCTTGTTGAAGACCAGTGCGGCGGCGGTGCCGTAGGCTAGGAAATCAAAGGCCTCGACCGCCGTGCCGACCACGGTTGCCACGGCGACCCGAAACAGATTCGGCTTGCCGGATGGGGGCGCGACGGCTCCCGGGTTGCTGACCGCATCCATGTTTTCTCCTTGCGATGTTGTTTGCTTTTTTTGATGTCGCCTAGCCGGTGTGGCCGGGGGCGATATAGCCAGGTAGTTGTTCGATGCGCCGGCGCCAGGCCGACAGGGCGGGCCAGTCGTTCATGTCGATGGCGGCTTCTTCGGCCAGCGACAGATAGCCATAACAGGCGATATCGGCGACGCTGGGTGCGCCGGCCAGCCAGTGCTGGCTGTTCAGGTGGCGCTCCATGGTGCGCAACAGGCGCTGCGTGCGTTGTTCCATGCCCGGCAGGTCCAGCAGGGCCTCGGCCACGCCCAGGTGATGGGCCGCTTCGGCTTTGCTCACGACCCGGGTCAGGCGCAGCGGTTGCAGGCTGTTGGCGATCTCATTGGCAGAGACCGAGATCCAGGCATACATCTGGCCGCATTGCGGCAGCGGCGCAAGCCATTGCGGCGCGTGCTTCTGCGCCAGATACAGCAGGATGGCGTGGCTGTCCCACAGCGTCAGGCCGCCGTCGTCGATGGCCGGCACCTGGCGCCAGGCGCTGATGCGCTCGAAAGCCTCGGTCTGGTTCTTGCGCGCCAGCACATCGATGAATTCGCGGCGGCTGGGCAGGCCGATCAGCGACAGAAACAGGCGAACCTTGTAGCAGTTGCCGGAACGGGGATGGTCATAGAGCGTGATCATGGGCGGCCGTGGGGGCAGTTGGGGCTGCGCCTATTGTTGGCGGCCCGCCGCTGCGCAGCCTTGCCAGCGTGCGCACTGCGCTTGACCGTAAGCGACAGCGGCGCCCGGAATCGGCAATCAGGGGTGGTTCATGCCGGCAAGGTGGGCCTGCGGCATCGCCTTGCCGATCGAAATGCAGGCGCGGCACCCTGCGGGCGGGATGGCGCGTGGGAACCGCGCCGCCCCGGGGGCACCTCGGGCGGATGGCATGCGCCGCGAGCCCTTTCGAGATTTACACCAGCCGGCGCCTCAGGCAGGCGGGGGCGCGTCGGCCGGCGCCAACTGCTGCCGCAGCCACGCCAGATAGTCCTGGATGCCGGCCTCGTTGCGCTGGCAATATGACCATTTCTGGTGCCGGCGCACCGTGATGAATCCGGCCTGGCGCAGGATGTCCAGGTGGCGGCTGGCGGTGGGCTGGGACACCGCCAGCACTTCGGCGATCAGCGTCATGCAGACCCCGAAGGTTGCGGGGTCGGCCGACCATTGCTGGCCGAAATGCTGCGTCGGGTGCGCCAGGTAACGCAGGATGGACAGGCGCACTTCGCTGGCCATGGCCTTGATTTGCAGGGGACGTGTCATTTGCCTATTATATTATCACTTAGCTAAATGACTATATGAGGGCCACTCGTGCTCGATTTGCCGCACACCACGCTGATCCTGGGCAATGCCGTCCGCTGGGGCCGATTCGGCAATGGCCCCCCCTTGGTGGCGATTCACGGCACGCCGTTTTCTTCGCAAGTCTGGCGCCGCATCGTCCCGGCGCTGACCGATCGCCGCACCGTCTATTGCTTCGACCTGGTGGGCTATGGGCAATCCGAGATGCGCGCCGGCCAGGACGTGTCGCTGGGCGTGCAGAACCGGGTGCTGGCGGCGCTGTTCAAGGAATGGGGCCTGCAACGTCCCGATGTCCTGGCGCATGATTTCGGCGGCGCCACGGCGCTGCGCGCGTATTTCCTGGACGGGCTGCGCTACGCTTCGCTGACGATTTTCGACGCGGTGGCCCTGGCGCCCTGGGGGTCGCCCTTCGTCCAGCACGTGCGCCAGCACGAACAGGCGTTCGCGGCCATGCCCGACTACATGCACCGCGCGCTGCTGCGGGCCTATCTGCGGACGTCGGCGCATCAGCCGCTGTCCGAGCAAGCGCTGGCGGTCTATAGCGCGCCGTGGCTCGGCGCGACCGGCCAACCGGCGTTCTATCGGCAGATCGCGCAGATGGACCAGCGCTATACCGACGAAGTCCAGGGCGGCTATCGCCTGCTGGACTGCCCGGTGCAAGTGCTGTGGGGAGAGCAGGACCAGTGGATTGCGCCGGCCCAGGGCGAGGCGCTGGCGGCGTTGATTTCCGACCGGCCCTGCCTGCCGGTGCCGGGGGCCGGCCATCTGGTGCAGGAAGACCGGCCCGAGGCCATCGTCGCGGCCGTGCTCAAGCAGATCGCCGCCGCCTGAGGGCGCGGCGGGCCTGGCTGGTTCTGCGGGGTGTACTAGGCGCTTTGTTGAATTAGAATCCCGGCGATATCAGCCTGCGTTGTTTCAGGAGTGCACGCCATGCTATCGACACTGATCTATCGTAGCCGTGCCCGTGACTTGCCCGGTCTCAACGCGCTGGACGGCCTGTTGGCGCTGGCCCGGCAGCGCAATACCGCCATGGACGTGACGGGGATATTGCTGTTCGATGGCGTCCATTTCGTGCAGCTTCTCGAAGGCCCCGATGCGGCGGTGGATGCCTTGTTCGAGTCGATCAGGCAGGATTCGCGCCATGGCAATGTCGTTCGCCTCATGCGCGACCAAGGCGCGGTTCGTCGATTCGAAGGCGAGGCGATGGGCCTGATTGACATGCGCGAGCTCGACCGCGGGCAAGTGTCGTCGCGGCTGCTTGCCAAAATGAAGGTAAAGGGTGCGCTGTCCGGCAGCGACGATCGGGTGATCAACATCCTGACCTGGTATGCCCTGGCCCGCGGAACCAGCCATATCGTCGACGGCGACGACGCCAGTAACTGGCGGTTCGTGCGTGAGGCGCCGCCCGCGGATCAGGCCGTGCCAGTGGCCCAGGGGCAGCGCTACCAGTTCGCGCTGCAACCGATCGTCAATCCGATGCACAGGGAAGTCAGTTCATTCGAGTTCCTGATTCGGGGGCCCGGCGGCGGTTCGCCCGATGAGCTGTTTTCGTCCGTGCCGCCCGGCCAATTGCATCGGATCGACCTGGAGTCCAAGGCGCTCGCCTTTCTCCTGGCCGGTCGGCTGCCCTTGAAAGACACCAAGATCTCCGTCAATCTCCTGCCAATGTCCCTGATGGCGGAGCCTCTGGCGGTGGAATTCCTGGCCGATCAGATCCTGGCGTCGGGGTTGTCGTGCCATCAAGTCATCGTCGAGGTGACCGAGCAGGAGGCCGTGTCCAGCCCGAGCACCTTCGGCGGCGTGATCGAACGCCTGCGCAGGGCAGGCATTGGCGTGGCAATCGACGACTTCGGCGCGGGCTTCGCGGGGTTGTCAATGCTCGCGGAATTCCAGCCGGACAAACTCAAGATCGATCGCAAGATCATTCAGGACATCCATTTGGATGGCCCGCGCCAGGCCATCGTGCTTGCGATTGTCGAGGCCTGTTCCGCGATGGGCATCACGCCCGTCGCGGAAGGCGTTGAGCGGGTGGAGGAATGGTGCTGGCTGCAAGCCGCCGGCATCCAGCGGTTCCAGGGTTACCTGTTCGCAAGGCCCGCACTGAATCGCATGCCTGAAATCAGTTGGCCAGAACGCCTGTAGCGATGCGTGCCGGTGGCGACGGCGATGGAGAGACACATGTTTGATCATATCGGTTTTGGTGTCAGCGATATGGATGCCAGCCGCGAGTTCTTCCTCAAGGCGCTTGCGCCGCTGGACGTGGGCCTTGCCATGCAGGGGCCGGGAAGCATCGGCCTGGGCAGGCAGGGAAAGCCGTCGCTGTGGCTGTACGCGCAAGCCCGCGTCAGCGCGCCTTTGCATATCGCCGTTGCCGCCGCTTCCCGGGAACAGGTCGACCAGTTCCATGCCGCGGCGCTGGCGGCAGGCGGAAAAGACAACGGTGCGCCCGGCCTGCGGCCTCACTATCACCCCAACTACTATGCGGCCTTCGTGATCGGGCCGGATGGGCACAACATCGAAGCCGTCTGTCATCGGCCGTTGGATTGAATCCGTCGTCGGGCCGCGATTCGGTGGCCTTTACCGGCTGGCGCTGCGAGCACAGGCATCTCTGCGTCAGGACCCGGCGGCCCGCTTGCTGCGCATGCCGGGCACGATCTTGAGATCGGCGCGCGCGCTGAGGTCATGGTAGGCCTGGGTGTCGACGCCATAGGCCGCGACCTTCGACTCGGCGTCGTGGTGCAGGCCCCAGCCGAACTGCTTGACCAGCGGCGAGGCGCGCAGGCACGCCTGCGATTTGGCGAAGAACTCCTCGCGCGCCCGCTTCCTGTCCTTGGTCGCGATACCGTGGCGGATGGCGTGCACCTCGAACAGCAGGTCGTCACTGGTGTAGTGATATGGCCGCCGCGTCAGCAGATCGTGCTGGATCTGCGCGATCGAACCCGCCTTGGTCGGCGTGGTCCCCACCGCGGCGGTGCTGTCGGGAGAGACCGTGATGAAGGCTTCCGTGTAGTTGGTCGTCATGGTGAGGGCGCCGGTGCGGGGGGAGGGTGGGGGCCGCCTGTCCTACCCGCGCGCGGACGGCGCCGTTGGCCGCCGCCGCACGCCAGCACCGCGTCACGAAACTCGTTCATCAGCGGCGACCAGGTGGTGCCGCGGCGCGATATCAGGGCAATGCTGCGGCGCAAGGGCTGGCCCAGCGCCACCGGCAGCGGCGCGACCGCCGTCGTCCCGGCCAGCGCGCTCTGCGGCAGCACGGCCAGCATGTCGCCCTCGGCCAGCAGTTGCAGCGATCCCGGCGAAAAGTGTTCCACCTCGAGCGCCGCGGCCGGCGGCGCCAGGCCGGCCTCGGCGAACCGCGCATCCAGCATGTGGCGCGCCACCGAGGTCGGCCATGGCAGGATCCAGCGTTGCCCGTCAAGATCGCGCCAGCTCAGGCGCGCCCTGGCGGCCAGGGGGTGGCGCCGGCTGGCGGCCACGCACAGCGCGTCTTCGAACATGATCTCGTGATGCAGGGTGGCGGGGCCGTCGGCGTAGACCGGCGTGACCGCCAGGTCGAGCCCGCCGCGCTCGACCTGTTGATTCAGGTCGTCGGACAGGCCTTGCGTGAGCTGTAGCCGCAGCGCCGGACGACGCGGCAGCAGGCGCCGCAGGGCGGGCATCACCACGCTTTCCACCGTGGCGCCGGTGGCGCCCACGCGCAACAGGCCGGCCTCGCCCACGCGCAGCTCCATTGCGTGGCGCACCGCGTCGCGGTATTCGGCCCAGAGCTTGTTGGCATGCTGCAGGAACACCAGGCCCTCGGAAGACAGCCGCAGGCCGCGTCCGTGGCGCTGCATCAGCGCCAGGCCGGTATCGGCTTCCAGCCGCCGCAGCGACTTGGACAGCGCCGGCTGGCTCACCCCGCAGGCCGCGGCGGCGCGCTCCAGGTGGCCGTGTTCGACCGCGGCCAGGAAGTACTCGATATCGCGCAGCGACAGATTCATGAACGTTGGTTATTCTGGATCACACTTTCGGGAATATTAAGGCCGGACGGCGCTTTTAGAATTCCGGACATACCCCAAGACCGTCCAGGAAGCGCCGCCATGCCCCATCGCCCCAATATCGTGCTGATCGTCGCCGACAACCTCGGGTGGGGCGAGCTGGGCTGTTATGGCGGCGGCGCGCTGCGCGGGGCGCCCACGCCGCACATCGACCGCCTCGCCAGCGAAGGGCTGCTGCTGCAGAACTTCAACGTCGAAAGCGATTGCGTGCCGACCCGTTCGGCCCTGATGAGCGGCCGCCACCCGATCCGCACCGGCTGCCTGCAATCGGTGCCGCCGGGCCTGCCGCAGGGCCTGACGCGCGACGAGATCACGCTGGCGCAGCAATTGTCAGGCCAGGGCTACGCCACCGCGCATTACGGCAAATGGCACCTGGGCGACATCCCCGGCCGCTTTCCGTCGGATCGCGGCTTCGACCATTGGTACGGCATTCCGCGCACCACCGACGAAAGCCAGTTCACCGCATCCATCGGCTTCGACCCCAGCGTGGCCGAACTGCCCTACATCATGGAAGGCCGCGCCGGCCAGGCTTCGACCCAGGTCAAGCTGTACGACCTGGACAGCCGCCGTGGCATCGATGCCGACCTGGTTCGGCACGCCCAGGCCTTCATGCGCGAGCAGGCAGGCGCCGCGCGCCCGTTCTTCCTGTATCTGCCGCTGGTGCACCTGCACTTTCCCACGCTGCCGCATCCGGATTTCGCCGGCCGCACTGGCGCGGGCGACTTTGCCGATTCGATGGTGGAAATGGATCACCGCGTGGGCCAGATCGTGGCCGAGGTGGACCAACTGGGGCTGCGCGACGACACCGTTTTCATCTTCTGCAGCGACAACGGCCCGGAGTTCCGCAAGCCCTACCGGGGCACGGCCGGCCCCTGGACCGGCACCTATCACACCGCCATGGAAGGCAGCCTGCGTGTGCCGTTCATCATCCGCTGGCCCGGCAAGGTGGCGCCCGGCCGCGTGTCCAACGAAATGGTGCACGTGACCGACCTTTTCACCACGCTGTCGCGCATCGGCGGCGCCGATATCCCGGGCGACCGGCCGATCGATGGCATCGATCAGACCGATTTCTTCACCGGCGCGCGCACCGATTCCGCGCGCGAGGGCTTCCTGTTCTACATCAAGAACGAGTTGCGTGCGCTCAAGTGGCGCGACTGGAAGCTGCACTTTTATTGGGAACCCGAGGTCAACGAAGGCAAGGGCAAGCTCGAATCGCCTTACCTGTTCAACTTGAAACAGGACCCCAAGGAAGAGAGCGACATCCTGATCTTCAACACCTGGGTGCTCGGGCCGATGCTGAAAATGGTGCAGGCATTCAACCAATCCTGCGCCGAGCATCCCAACACCACGCCCGGCCGGCCCGACCGGGACTGAGCCGCCCGCGCAGACAGGTGGCGCTTATACAAGGGGAAATCATGAAGTCCGTCATCCGACGCTGTGCCCTCTGGCTGGGGTGCGCCGCCGCCCTGGCACCGGCCTTGCCCGCGCAGGCCGAACCGGCCCTGGCCTGGCCCGCAAGGCAGATCACCTGGGTCGTGGGCTTCGTGCCCGGCGGCACCGCCGACGTGCTGACCCGCATCGCCGCGCAGGAACTGTCCCGCCGCAGCGGCCTGGCCGTGGTGGTGGAGAACAAGGCCGGCGCTTCCGGCGCGATTGCGCTGCAGCAGGTGGCGCGCAGCCAGGCCGGCGATGGCTACCTGATCACCGTGCCGGGGCCGCTCATCTATCCCACGCCGCAGCCGGCGATCGGCAAGGAACTCGCGCCGGTCATGCTGCTGGCGCAAGGGCCGATGGTGATCGTGGGGCCGGCGTCGCGCAGCCTGCCGGCCCTGGCCGACGTGCTGGCCGATGCGCGCAAGCATCCCGAGGCCTGGAGCTTCGGCAGCTCGGGCAACGGCACCTCGCAACACCTGGCCGGCGAGCTGTTGAACCAGTATGCCGGCACGCGCATCATGCACGTGCCCTACAAGGGCGGCGGCCAGGCCGTCTCGGATGTCGCGGGCGGCCAGATTCCGCTGGCCATCCTGGGCTCGGCGCCGGTGCTGCCGCAGATCCACGCCGGCGTGCTCAAGGCCTACGCGGTCACCACGCGCACCCGCCTGGCCTCGCTACCGGACGTGCCCACCGTGGCCGAATCGGGCTTTCCGGACTACGACGCGAGCCAGTGGTTTTCAGTGGCGGCCTCGCCCGCCATCGATGCGGCAGTGCTCGACCAATTGAACGCGCTGCTGCGGCAGGCGGTGCAATCGCGCGCCTTCCAGGACGCGGTCGCCACCGCCGGCATGACCGCCGGGGGAGGCTCGCGCGCCGATCTGCAGCGCTTCATCGCCGATGACTCGGCCAAGTGGCGCAAGCTGCTCGACAGCGGCGCGATCAAGCTGGGCAACTGACGCGCCGGCCGCGTTCACGCCGGATTATCCGGCGTCGGCAGCGGTGCGCCGGCGCCGGTGCGCTCCACGATCAGCCGGTAGTGGTGCGGGCTGCGGTGCCTGGCGAAATTGAAAACGTGTTCGCGGAAGGTCTGGCCCATGGCCAGATCGATATGCGCCGTGATGACCTCGTCTTCCTCGTAGGTCGAACGCGCCACGATCTCCCCGGACGGCGCCACGATCATCGAGCTGCCGATCATGTGGTGCCCGTCTTCCGAGCCGCATTTGCCGGCCGCGCCGATCCACACCGCGTTCTGGTAGGCGCTGGCCTGCAGCACGATCTCGTGCGTGCTGGTGCGCCAGTGCGCCGGCTCGTTCCAGTGGATATTGAGCGAGGGCGTGTTGTAGCCCAGCACGATCAGTTCGGCGCTTTGCAGCGACATCACGCGGTAGGTCTCGGGCCAGCGGCGGTCGTTGCACAGGCACATGCCGACGTTGGTGCCTTCCATGTCCCACACGCCGAAGCCCAGGTCGCCCACTTCGAAGAATTTTTTCTCCAGGTGCTGGAAGGGCGCGTCGACCTTGTGGTCGTCGTGGCCGGGCAGGTGGATCTTGCGGTACTTGCCGATGACGCGCGCGCTCCGGTCCACCAGGACGGCCGAGTTGAAGCGGCGGCCATCGAGGGTGATCTCGGCATAGCCGAGGTAAAAGCCGATGCCGAGTTCGCGCGCGCTATCGAACAGCGGCTGCACGTCGGCGTTGGGCATGCTGCGCTCGAAAAAGCGCTCGACCGCCTCGGCTTCGGTCATCCAGTAGCGTGGAAAGAACGTCGTCAACGCCAGTTCCGGAAACACCACGAATTCGCTGCCGCGCGAGGCCGCTTCGCGCAGCATCGCGACCAGGCGCTTGACCACGGCGGCGCGGTCGTCGGCCAGGTGCACGGGCCCCATCTGCGCGACCGCCAGGCCAAGCTTGCGGCGGGGGGAAGTTTTGCTCACAGGAAAGCTCCTCGTAGGGGAATCGAGGCCTCGCGTGCGGGCCTCTTCGAATCAAACCGCCTAGATTGCCCGCTGGCGAGCGATAGGGAAACCCGGGGATGCCGTCCGTGGCGGGGCGCGCGCCGGATTTCGATGATTTCCCTAAGGGTCTGTTTTGAATGGGTTTTTTGCTGCCGCGGGGGATTGCTGCGAGCGGCCGGGCATAACCAGGGCGCATGAGTGACGCGCAAAGATTGATAGGCGGCTTATTACTGGAATTTATGAGGGGCTTAAGCCACTGCTTGAACCAGCATGGGGAACAGTCGCAAAAATCGTTCATTCCTAGGGTTATCCCTAATTTCCATGCCGTCCTACCATGCCCGTCCGGATCAATCAGGCCCCGGGACAACAACAGGCGCCATCGCGCCATCCGGCCGGGGCCATACAGGAAGCAAGCATGTCTCGGTTATTTTCTGGTCTGCGTATCCGCGCCCGCCTGTCGGGCGCGTTCTTGATGGTGGCGTTGCTGGGCGGGGCGGTCGGCGCCTTTGGCGTCTGGGGCCTGTCCCACATCAACGACATGAACACCGAGCTCTACGAGGTCGAGCTGCGCGGGCTGTCTGAAATGAAGGACGCCAACCTGCAACTGGTGTACGCCGGCCGCGCCCGCAATAGCTACCTGGCGGCGTCCACCGAGCGCGAGCGTGAAGCCATCCGCCAGCAGTTCGACGCGGCGGTGCGGGCCATGGATATCCTGCGCGAGCGCGCCAACAGCTACTACCGTACGCCCGAGGGCCGGCGGCTGCTGACGTTGTTCAAGCAGATGGAAGACACCTGGAAGCGCGATGCCGAGGCCTTCTTCGCCGCCGCCAGTACGTTGCCCCTGATGCAGAAAGACCCCCGCGCCGCCGAGATCGAGAAGAGCGTGATCGCGTCCTCCGAGCTGCTGGATGGCCTCATGGCCAAGCTGGCCCGCAACAAGGAGACCGCCACGGCGCAATCGGTGCGGGAAGGCACGGAACTGTATGCGCGCATGCGCGGCATCATGATCGCGCTGTCGATTGCCGGCGTGGTGGCGGGGGTGCTGTTGGGGTGGTTGATGACGCGCGCCATCGTGGGGCCGCTGGGGCAGGCGGTGCGCGCCGCGCGGCAGGTGGCCGCCGGCGATCTCACGAACGACATCCGCATCACCACCCGCGATGAAACCGGCGAGCTGATGGGCGCCCTCAAGGGCATGAACGACGGCCTGGCGCGCATCGTGCGCGACGTGCGCGATGGTTGCGAGGGCATCGCCGCGGCCTCCTCGGAGATCGCACAGGGCAACGCCGACCTGTCGCAACGCACCGAGGCGCAAGCCGCCTCGCTGGAGCAGACCGCCGCGTCGATGGAGCAGCTCACCAGCACCGTGCAGCAAAATGCCAACCACGCGCGCGAAGCCGAACAGGTCGTCACTCGCGCCTCCAGCGTGGCCACGCGCGGCGGCGAGGAAGTCGAAGGCGTGGTGCGCACCATGGATGCCATCGCCGATAGTTCGCGCCGCATCGCGGACATCACCAACGTGATAGACAGTATCGCGTTCCAGACCAACATCCTGGCCCTGAACGCCGCCGTCGAAGCCGCGCGCGCTGGCGAGCAGGGCCGTGGCTTTGCCGTGGTGGCCGGCGAGGTCCGCACCCTGGCGCAACGCTCCGCGGTCGCGGCCAAGGAAATCAACGCGTTGATCAATGAATCCGTCACCCGTGTCGAAGACGGCGCCCGCCAGGCTGGCGCGGCCGGACGCACCATGCGCGAAGTGGTGGACTCCGTGCATCGGGCAGTCACGCTGGTGCGCGAGATCGCCGGCGCCTCGGCCGAGCAATCGACGGGGATCGGCCAGGTCAACCAGGCCGTGGCGCAGATGGACGATGCCACCCAGCAGAACGCCGCGCTGGTGGAGCAGGCCGCGGCAGCGGCCACCAGCATGCGCGAGCAGGCCGGGCGGCTGGCGCAACAGGTGCGGCGTTTCAGGATTGGCGGCGACCTGGCGCTGGTGAATCCGTCGTTGCGCGAGTAAGCGGTGTCCCGAGTAAGAGGAGTCCGTTTTTCAGGCGCACGGAATTAATGAGCGTCTCCGCTGGTAGATTGCATCCCGCGGTGTTTTGGTTTCGTCCTGAACACGGTTTGGAGAAACCAGCGGAGACATAGGGATGGCTGACTCGAAAAAAAGGCCGACCTGGCGCAGGAATGGGATGACGATTGCGGCGGCATTGTGTTGGGGGGCCCTGTCCGCGAAAGCCTGCGCCGCGCCTTACGATGAACTCATCTTCCTGGGCGACTCATTGACGGATGGCGGCGCGATCACCGCGAGCCATTTTTCCGCAAGCCAGTTGCTCGGACCGGATGGAATCCCGCTAACGGATCGTCTTCTCCAAATCCCCGGTCCGGTCCAGGCCCAACTGCTCGCCGATATCATGGCGAAGTTGGCCGAAGGACGCGAAGGTCTTTCCCTGAACCCGCGGGATGGCGATACGAATGCCGCCTTGGATGATGGCCTGGACCGGATGACCCTGTCGCGGGCGGTGGCCACCCTATCGGTAGCCCAGGCCGCCCATCTATTCCTGGGCATGTCGCTGTTGCCCGCGCACACCACGAACCCTGATCCCACATGGGCCTTTCACTTGGCCAGATCGCTGGGCATCGACAATGCCGACGCCTGGAAGCCCGCGGCCGACGGGGGCAATAACTACGCCTGGGGCGGCGCGCGGGTCGCGCAGGCCGTTCCGTACACGTTGCCTGCGTTCAACGTCGGCCCCGAGAGCATCGCCTTCCACTACCTCATCCCTTCGGTGCAAGACCAGGTTACGCTGCTGCTGCGCAACCATCCGGCCGGCCTGAGCCGCCAGGGCCTGTATTCGGTGTGGGCGGGGGCGAACGATCTGATGGAGACGCTGGCATCGCACGGGGCCGAGTTGGCGGTTCCCGGCACGCAGGCGCAGGCGGTGCAGCAGGCGCTCGCTGTTTCCGGCCTGACCGCCCAGGCGGTCGCTGAACAGATCGCACGCTTGGGCGAGGCAGGTGCGGGCACCGTGCTGGCGCTCAATTTGCCGGATATCGGCAGCACGCCGGGAGCGCAGGCCCTGCCCGGGCAGGCTCGTGCGCTGTTGAGCGCCATGGCCTCGACGTTCAACCGGTCGCTCAACGGCCAACTGGCGGGCTATGGAGGAGATCTGGTGGTCGTCGATATCCACGATCTGCTCGATGAGGTGATCGACCGGCCTGATCGCTATGGCCTGCGCAATGTCACTCAGCCCGCCTGCGGCGCGGCGCCGGCGATTTCCTGCGACCGTGGTTCGCTGGTGGAGCCCGACGCCAATCGAAGCTACCTCTTTGCCGACGGGATACATCCAAGCGGCACTGCGCACGCGTTCATTGCCGACTATGTCCTGTCAGTGCTGCAGGCGCCCGCGCGCATCGGCCTCCTGGCCGAGGCGCCGCTGGCGGGGACGCGTGGCGGCCTGCAAGCGATCCAGGACCGCTTGCGCAGCCGCGATGACTTCGCCGGCCTGCGAACCTACGTGTCATACCAGCATGCCGACGATGCGCAGCGCGGTAACGAGGGCGCATGGATGCCCGCGCTCGGCAATCGGATGAATCTATGGGAGGTGGGCCTGGACGGCCGGGTGGCGCCGCATTGGCTGGCCGGCGTCAGTGCGTCCCAGGTACAGCACAGCGCCACGCTGGGGCGGGGCGCGGGCGGGTTCCGCCTCGGGCAGACGCAGTTGTCGGCGTATGGTCGCTATCGCCAGGGCGACTGGTCCGCGGCATGGATCGGCAGCGTCGGCGCACTGAACTATCGCGATGTGACCCGAGACTTCTCGATCGGGCCGGCCCGCCTGCGCGAGCAGGGCGTCACCACGGGCAAGACCTCGGCCTGGTCGATTCTGACGAGTTATGACTGGCAAGCGGGCGCCTTCACTGTCACGCCGTCCGCGGCGCTGGATTCACATAACGTGAAAGTCAGGGGTTACGACGAATCGCGCGATGGCGGCCGGACTGCAACCAGCATGCATTACAGTGCGCAGACGCGACGCTCGCTGGCCGCCACCCTGGGGCTGCGCGTGCAGGTCGATCTGCGCCACGGCGACGACCTCTGGCAGCCCTATGCCGCGTTGGGCTGGGAGCACGAATTCAATCGACGCACGCGTGAAGTGCGCGGCCACTTGCGCGGGATGGCTGGCAGCTTTGCTCAGGTTGTGCCGCAGGCGCCAGCGGACAGCATGCTGCTCTCGGCTGGCCTGCATGTCACCCACGCGGGCGCCTGGAGCGTACTGCTCGGCTACCAGGGCCGGCATGGCGGGCGTTCGCAATCGCGGGCCGTGCAGGGTTCGGTGCGATACCGGTTCTAGTCCGGTGGCATTCATGGCGCCAGCGCGGCGGCCGCTTGCTTGCGGCACACCGCTGGCGCCTCTTCGTACGGACGGTCGGGGTCCGGGCTGGCCACCGGCTGGAACTCCAGATAACACTTGCCGCCATCCTTCAGGGCCACCTGCAACGGCGCCGGGTAGGCATCGTCCAGGAAGATCTGGCCATGCCTGCCCACCAGGGTCACCAGCGCGCCGCGCCCGTCCATCACCGCCAGGCGTTCGGCCAGCGGTTGCCGATCAGCTTCGGATACCGCCGACAACAGATAGCGCTGCACCTGGCGCAGATTGAAGTCCATCACCTGCACCGCGCCGCGCGCCGGCTTCACCGACTGGATGCCGTTGGGCAGGTTGGCGTTGCGCGGCAGGGTGGCGGTGTCGATCTCGACCGAGCTCTCGCTATAGGCCGGCAATCCAGGGATCACGGCGTGGCCCCATGCATCCGTCCAGGCGGGCCCGGCGGGGGTCTGTATCTGTACCCCGCCCAGGTCGCCGACCTTGGCGATGCCGAATGTGTCGCCGACTTCGTATGGCGAGAATGCGACCGCGCCGCCGGCTGCCACCACCGATCCCTGCACGCCCCAGTTGGTCGACAGGCTGCCCTGTGCATCGCGGTTGGCCGACAGGTTGACGTGCGTATACCTCGGCAGCGCGTCGACGGCCACGGACGAGTTCAGGGCGCGGCCCGGATTGGCCATGCTAGAACTCAGGTTGTAGCTGAACTGCGGGTTGACGGTTTCCGAATAGCTGGCGCCGACCGCGCTGCTGTCGCCGGCCTTGCTGACATAGACCCCGGCGCTGGCGCTGCCCAGCGGAAAACTGAGTGTCAGGAAATACTGGTTGTCCGAGCGCGCCCGGGTGTCGGCGCTGAGGTCCTTTGCCGCCGACAGCGTCACCGAGGTGCGTCCGAAGCTGCGGTTCCATGACAACGTGGCGCGTTGGCGGGTGGCATCCAGGCCGCTCAGGCGGCTCGCGGTATAAGTGGCGGACAGCGCGCCCAGCGTGGGCTGGAACCAGGAGACGCTGGCGGTGTAGGTCTGGCTCGCGCGGGCCCCGGCGCGCGGGTCCTCCACGCGTTGCAGCACTTGCGCCAGGTCACGGTACCCCTCCGTCTGCCAGGTCGCCGAAAAATTGGTGGACAGCCTTTCCAGGGGCGACACGGACAGGGTCGATGTGATCTGCTGGCCCTGGAGTTTTTGTCCGGCCGCCTTTGCGCTGGAGGCGCGGATGCCGATCGAGCCGTTGATGGCGTCGCTGGGCGAGGCGGTGAGGGTGGCGGCCAGGGCGCGGTAGGAAGGGGACACCAATGCGCCGGCATTGAGGCTGGCGCGGCGCCCGAGGGTCCAGCCGTTGCTGGCGGTGGCGACCAGCGGCGTCTCGCTATCGCTGTTGCGGTAGGCCTGGTAGCGGCCGATGGCAACCGAAAGCCCCTGCGCCGTGGTGTTGCGCACCGCGCCGAACGACGCCGCAGGCACGATGAACTGCTGCCGCCCACCGCTGGCGGAAATCACCTGCACGTCCAGATCGGAATTGCCGCTGATGATGGGCACATCGGTGATGGCGTAGGCGCCGGCCGGCACCTGCGTCATCAGGATCAGCGTGCCCATCTGCCGCACTTCGATCCGGCTCGGCCCGCTGGCGATGCCGTTGAAGCCGACGCCCGACGCCTGCGTCTGTCGCAAAGCATATTCGGGAAAAAACTGAGCGCCGCGCAGCGTGCCGACCGCGAACAGCGAACCGGCGGGCGAGATCTGGCCGGCCTGGAAGGTGGCGCGCAGGCTCGGCAGGGCGTGCTGCGCATACGTGTCGCCCTGGGTGAACGTGGCGCGGCCGCCCTGCGAGTAATAGTCATGGCGGCTGCGCAGGATCCAGTCGGCGACGTTCAGGCCCGTTTCGCCATAGGCGCGCAGGTACTGGTAACCCGAATCGCCGCCGCCGCTGCGCGATCCGCTCAGGTTGTAATTGATCAACGCGGCGGTGCCGCCCGAAACATACTGGCCCTGGATTGCCTCTTCCGCGGGGGCGCGGGCCGACAGCGGCGTGACAATGTCGACCTGCGACTGGTTCGGCAACTGGGTGATGTCGGTTTCGGGATAGGCCTTGCGATAGTCCTGGCAACCTTCGTCGGACGTGCCGTCCGGCACCTTCAGGCCGACGCGTCGCAGCAGCTCGGGCGTGAAGCACAGTGTGCCTTCTTCATTGAAGCGCACGTCCATCGTGCCCTGGTCGACGCCGTTGACTCTCAGGCGCACGCGGCTGGTGCCAGGCAGGAAACGCGCCGTTTTGCTGAAGTAGGCGGCCGCTTCGGGGGAAATGCCCAAGCGTTGCAGGGTCTGGGGATCGAATTGCTGCGCGAACGCGGCGGCCGGTAGCGCCATGCAGATACAGGCGGCCAGGCCCGCCGCCGCGTTCTTGAGCCGATTCATCTTGACGGTGTCGATTTGCAGGCATTCGACAACGGGATGCCATAGCTGCCCGCGGCATAGCCGTAGACCGTGGCGGGCCAGATCGTCACGGTGCCGGTGGCGGCCGCGTGCTTGCCGGCCAGCGGCAGCTCGAAGCGCTCTCCGGGCAGCAGGTAGGTCTTGGGCAGAGGCAGATTGACGTTGGCGCTTTCCAGCCGCGCCTGCTGCGCCAGCCGCACCACATAGCCGCTGTCATTGCACAGGCGCAGCTTGTCGCCATCCACGCTGCTGGTCAGGCGCGTCCACGGGTCCTTCAGTTTTTCCAGCGCGCGCGGCTGGATGATCATCGGGATGTTCTGGCGAAAGGTGGTCTGCACCTGGTTGTCGGCGCCGCGCGCGAACGGGATGCCTTCGAACGCCACGCGCTTGAGGCGCTGCGTGGCCAGCGGGCCTTTCTTGGTCAGCATGAAACGCACCAGTTGCGATTGGCCTGCTTCCAGCCGCGCCATGGGCGGGGTGGCCACCACCAGTTCCTCGGTATCCTCGGCGGTGTTCTCGATGGTGGTGTAAAGCAATACCGGTGCGGCGTCGGTGTTCTGGACGGTCATGGTGCCCTCGCCGGTGGCCTCATCGACGATGAGCACCGAGCTTTCCGGCACGACGCCGGCGGCGCCGGCGGGGCTGGCCAGCAGGGCGCAGGCCAGGGGAACGCAAGTCAGGAAGGATTTCATATCAGCAAGCAAAAGACGTGTTGACGCCGGCCGGTCGCGGCCTGCGGGAAAGGGCCATCGGTAGAAGGCCTACGGGAAAACGGCCGACAGGCTTATCGAGCCGTCGAGCTGGACCTCGCGGCCCAGGTACAACGTGGATGTCGGCGCGATGGCCGTTTCGATCCGCACGCCTGCCGTCAGCGTGCGGCCGCTGGCCGGGCGGCGTTGCTCGCCGCTCGCCCAGGCGATCAGGTCGGCGGCGCCGATGACCGTGTCGGACTCCATCTCGCGCCACGTCGCGCCGCCATCTGACGAGACGATCAGGCGCGCCGGCGCGCCGTCGATGGTGGCGGCGTCGCGGCGCCAGCGCAGCGCGAACGCGCCCAGGGGCCTGCCGGATGCCAGGCCGATGCCATGGACCGTTTCGCCCGGCAGGCCGAGCCTGCCGCCCGCCGCGCCGCTGGCTGGCCCGTCGCCGGCGGATTGGCGCAGCGCCAGTGTCGCCGGTTGCTCGCAGACTACCGTGACGCTGCGTTGCTGCGTCGGCAGCGGCGCGGCCTCGGCGGCGCGCAGCAGGCTGCGCCTGATCTTGCCGTAGTCCACCGTTGCCCCGCCACCCAGTTGGATGCGGCAACTGTTGGCCTGCGGCGCGGGCGGCGCGGCAAGGCTCGCCGCGCTGAGCAGGGCGCCCAGCAGGGCGCAGAGGGAATGCAGGTAAGGCTTCATGATCAGCCGGAACTCCCGGCGCGAGGCGGCCGCGGCCGCTAGAGGTAGACGAGCGTTATGACCGCGCCGCCAGTGAAGGGCACCTCGGTCGCCACGCCCAGTTGGGCGCTACGATCCAGGGCCACCTGGATACGCACGGTGCCAACGAATTCACGGCCAAACGCCGGCTCGCGCGGCCCGGGCATGCTCCAGGTCTCAAGGCTGCCGTCGTCGTGGAAGAAATTGCCGACGGAGGGGTCCCAGGACTTGCCGCCGTCGCCGCTGTATATCGACTGCGTGTCCTGCTGATCCACCTTGAAGCCGGGCACCAATTGCAGCGCCCAGGAGCCGATGCTGCGCCCCGCGTCATTGCGCAGCCCGTACTGGCGGCTGGGTGACCAGCTCTTGCCACGCCCGCCGAAGAACACCATGTCCTCCTTGAACGCCACCAGGCCGGGATTGCTGTCGCTGATGGTCAGCGCCACCTTGGTCCGCGATTCGCAGGAAATGCGCAGTTCCCGGTCGATGATCGGCAATTGCGTGTAGGTGTCCTTGTTCAGGTCCTTGAGCTTCACCTTGCCGTAATTGAAGGTGCCTTGGTCGGAAATCTGGAAGGTACAGGCGCTGGGTTTGATCGAGCCCTGCACGGCAACGTTCAGCGCAGTGTTCTGTGCCAGGGCAGCCAGAGGCATGGCCGCGGCGGCGCAGGCCAGGAGATATCGGAGTTTCATCGTGTTTTGGCCATCAGCCTGCCGGGGCGGCGAGCGCGCCGGCAGGGGCGTGGATCACAGGTAGCTGAGCGTGATGGTGGTCTCGCCACGGAACGTCAGATCGGTGTTGATCGTCAGTTCAGACTTCGGCTGGATGACGGCGCCGATCACGATGTCGCCGTTGAACAGCGACGCCGACACCGGAACGGTGGGCGTGGCGGGGTCCGCGAATGTCACGTACGTCGTGCCATCGGACTTCAGTTGCGCGGCATTCGCGGCCGTGTCCGCGGCATTGGCCCATGCCGCCCGGTCGCTGCTGGTCACCACCAGCGCCTTGGCTTGCTTCCCATTGGCCGCCGCGGTGGTGTATTGGAAGTTGCGGAACTGGAACACGTAACGCCCGATGCGGGTGGTCGAGGTGGCCGCATCGACCAGGTCATAGATGTAGCCTTTCTTGGCTTCCGCCTGGATGCCGGTGGCCTTGTGGTCGAGCGCGGCGTCGGACGGCGTGGGCGCTTTGACCGTGCCGGCGACGGACAATGCGACCGCGGCGTCGCCGCCATCGCACTTGATCGACAGCGGTTGGACGATAGGCGCCAACGGCGTCTCCGCCTTGTCCTTGAGCGAAGCCGGATTGATCTTCTTCATATCGAAGGCGATCGCGCCGGAGGTCGGGGTGCAGCTTCCCGGAGAGATGACGCCGCCGACGGCGACGTTCAGTGTCGAAGGCGCCGGGGCGTTCTGCGCCGATGCCGCCGCGCTGCCTGCGCAAGCCAGCACCGCGAACAGGATCTTGCGGGTGTGGGAGTGTTTCATTGTGGCTCTCGGTATATCGAAGCGTGCGTCACGCCTGACGCGTGGATCAGAGGTAGTTCAGCGTGATGGTCGCGCCGCCCTCGAACTTGAGGTCGCCTGTCAGCTTCAGGTCCTTCTTTGCCAGGATGAGCGGAGCCAGCATCAGCTCGCCTTCGAAGGTGCTGGCCAGCACCGGCGTGGTATTGGCCTTGGGGTCGGCGAAGGACACATAATTGCTGCCGTCTTTCTTGAGCTGCGCCGTGTTCCAGCCGTTCAGATTGGAGGTGTTGTTGCTCCACGAGTTCTTGTCGTCGCTCTTGATGATCTCGGCCTTGCTGGCGACGGCGCCAGTGCCGCCGCCCGTGTACACGAAATTGCGGAACTGCATGGCGTACACGCCGACGCGGCTGTTGCCATCGGCCGGGTTGACCAGGTCATACAGCGAGTCTTCGTAGGTCGAGGTGCCGGCCGGGTGGTTCTCCATGTTGGCGCCGTATGCCTTGGAGGCCTTGGTGTAGCCAGTCACGTTCAGCGCGATCGCGGTATCCGCGGTGCAGGTGATCTTGACCTTGTTGGTGATGCCGCTGAGCATCGAAACCTTGTCGTTGTTCAACGACTTCGGGTTGATGCTCTTCATGTCGAACGTCAGGTCGCCGGAGGTCGGCGTGCAGCTGCCCGGGGCGATCGTGCCGGTGACACTGATCTTGAAGCTGGGCGCGGCGGCGGGCGCGCTCTGGGCCAGGGCGCCGGTGCTGGCGGCGCACGCCACGAGGGCGGCGAAAAGCTTGCTGGTGTGGTGTTTCATGGATGTCTGTAAAACCAAAGTGAATGCGGATCGGTTGTCGTGTGGCAGCGCGCGAGGCAGGGAAAATGCCGTTGCGCTCACCACGGAAACTAAGGTAACAACTCGACACCGCACCGCACTATCAGACGATTCCGGTACTGGCGCTTTCAAATCAGGGACGGCATCTTTCCCGGTCAGGAAGCGGGTTTCATGATGCGTGTCAGCCACGCCGCGCGCATTCGCGCCAGTTGCTCCACGGTCACGCCAGCCCAGTCCAGGGGGATCAGCCGGGCGGCGATGTTGGGCGACAGCAACGGAATACGGGCGCGCGCGACGTCATTGACCTTGGCTTTCTGGTTCGATGGCGCGTAGTACATCGCCTCCGAGAACGCTTGTTGCGCCTGCGGACTCAGGGCGTGGTTGATGAAGGCCTGCGCCGCGCTGTCATTGGGCCGGCCCGCGACGCGGGCGATGAGGATCGGGACGGCGATGGTGCCCTCGGCCGGCACGGTGGTGCCATACCCGGCCAGATTGTCGATCTGGCTCTGGCTACGGGAGTTCCAGCCTACCGCCAGCAACGCCTGGCCGCGCGAGACCAGCCAATACTGGTTGGGCCGGGGCGTCCACGTCAATGCGTTCGGCGTGAGCTTTTCCAGGTAGTCCAGGCCGGGCTGGAAATTGCCTGTGCCATCGGGGGCGCCTGCCAGACGGTTGGCCAAAGTCGTCAGCGCGATCATGCTGCCGTTGACCGCCGGGCTGGTGGCGATGGCGACCTTGCCGCGATACTTGGTGTCCCACATTTCGCGCCAGCTCTTCGGAGGCTGGGCGAAGGCCGCCTTGGCATACACCAGGGTCATGGAGTCGTACATGGCCGGCAAGGCCCAGAAGCCCATTTCGCGGCCCCTCGCGCCCAGGTCGGCGGCGTTGGGGATCAGCTTGGGATCCATGGGCGCCAGCAGCCGCTCTTCCTGCGCCAGCCGCGCATTGGGTGGATCGAGAATCACGACATCGATACGCGGCGCCATCCGTTGTGCGCGCAGTACCGACAGCGCGTTGCGGGAGTCCCGCACCGCGTAGTAGTTCACCTTGATGGTTGGATGCGCCACCTCGAACGGTCGGATCACGGCCTTCACATACTTTTCGTCGAAGCTGTCCACGCCGTAGGCCATGACCGTCAGTTCGACGGGGGCGCTTGCCGCCGCCGGCCGCGGCGCAAGTATCGCGGCAGCGCCGGCAAATGCCAGCCTGATGAGCAAACGGCCGGGATATCGATGCATCATGGATGGCACTCCCTTTTGATACCGGCGCGCCCTTTGGGGTGGACGACCCGACCTCGTGGGCGCGGCTTCATTTGAAAAGATCGTGGTTGACACCGAACATGACCAGCTCGTGGTCCGTCGCCACATCCAGCTTGCGCATCGCGGCGATCTTGTGAGTACTGATCGTCTTGACGCTGCGGTTCATGATGCGTGCGATATCGCCCACCGAGGTGCCCGACAGGAAGTGCCGCAGCACCTCCAGTTCCTTGAGCGACAAGCGGGCGATGCGCGCCGCCGCATCCTGCGAGCCGCCCGGGTGCGATGTGGACAGGGGCTGCGGTCCGCTGCGATACACCTGGTCCTTTTCCATCGTGCCCAGGGCCGTCAGGATCTCATCGAGGTCGCGGCTCTTGAAGACCACCCCGCTGACGCCTTCTTCGTACAGGCTGGATACGATCACCGGCGAGGTGATCATGGTGTGGATCAGGATGCGCACGGCCGGAAAATTGCGACGCAGGAACTGCACCAGTGCCAAGCCGTCGCCGTAGCCGTCGTCCGATGGCATGTTGTAGTCGGTGATGATGATGTCCGGCGCCAGTTCGCGCGTCTTGCGGATCAGCTCGGCCGCATTGGTGGCTTCGCCGACGATCTGATAGCGGGGCGCGCGCTCCAGCATGTTGCGTACGCCCAGTATCACAACCCGGTGATCATCGGCCAGCAGGATTCGTGCCATAAGTCTTCGCTCCTTGATTGACGCGGGCGGCGAATGCCGCCGGTCGGGTCCGGCTGGGATCGGGGCTATAGATCCTTGAATTTTTCGGTCAACTGCGCCAGCGTACTCTTGACCGCGGTTTCGAGCATGGGTGTGATTCCGTCCTCGGCTATCTTTTGCTCCAGCACGCCGCAGAAGCGCGCGATTTCCTCCGCGTTCACCACCACCAGCGAACCGCGCATGCGGTGCAGCGTGGATACGGCGGCCGCGCCATCGCGCGCCTCCAGGGCTGCGCGCATCGCGGCCATGTCTTCGCGCATGGTCGAGGTGAATGCGGCCCATAGCTGGCCGTCATGGAACTCCCTGGGCTTGGTCGCGGGGGGCGGCCCGGCGAACTTGGCGCTGATTATCCGCGCGCAGGCGGTGCTCAGGGCATCGTGCAGCGTGCGCAGGTCGACAGGCTTGATCACCCAGGCATTCAAGCCCGCCGCGAAGCCGGCGTCGCGCTGGGTCTGCAGCGCATCCGCGGTCAAGCCGATGATCGGCGCCTTGGTGCTGCGCGCGCGCAGGGTACGCACCAACTCGTAGCCGTCCATCAGCGGCATGTTCATGTCGGTGACGAGCACATCGAATTCTTCCGCGTTCCAGCGCGCCAGCGTTTCGACGCCATCGGCGCACAACGTGACTTCGCAACCCAGTTCTTCCAACTGGCGCACCAGCAGGGCGCGGTTGACCGGGTTGTCCTCCGCCACCAGGACGCGCAGGCCCAGCCGCCGCAGGCCCATATCGGGCCGGTATTCGGGCGGGGCGTCGGCGGTGTCCGTTTCGACCTGCGGCTCGCCGGCCACGAGGGGGCGTCCGCGCTGCGCCAGCGCCACCGCCTCGACGATGCTATGGCGCTGATGGCTGCTTACATGGATTTCCGACAGGCTCCATTGGGGCTTGTCGGGTCCGTCAGGGATGCACGAAACCCGCGGACCGTTCCATTCGATCGGCGGCAGGCGCTCGGGCAGCAGTTCCACCAGCACGCCTTCGCGTTTGGCCGGAGGGGCGCCGCCGTGCAGCGGACGAGCGCTGGCGCCGGCCAGGCCAAGCCAGGCGCAGGTGTCCAATGCCAGATCGGCCACCGGCGCGCGTACCCATACCGGCGGCGCGGCGATCAGCTCGCCGCTGCCCGTCAGCCGCGTCGCGTCAGCGTTGACGCGCAGCGGCAGTCGGAAGATAAACGTGCTGCCGCGGCCGGGGCTGCTGTCCAGGGTGATGCTGGCTTGCATCAGTTCGCACAGGCTGTGGCAGATATACAGGCCAAGGCCGGTGCCGGGAATGGCGTGTCCGGGACCGCTCGCCTGATAGAAGGGCTGGAATAGCTGCGGCTGCTGGTCGGCGGAAATGCCAAGGCCTGTATCGGCGATGCGCCATTCCAGAACGGTTTGGCCATCGGCGCCGTCGATCCGCGCCAGGTCTATCCGTACCCAGCCAGCCTCGGTGAACTTGATGGCGTTGCTGACGAGGTTGTTCAGTACCTGTTTGATGCGCAGGGCATCACCGTGCGCATACAACGGGATGTCGACCGCGATGGTCGAGAAAAACTGCAGGCCCTTGGCGTCGGCGGTGGCGGCATAGGACTGCAGGGTTTCCTCCGTAAGCGCGGCCGGGTCCAGGCGCTGGTCCTTTAGCGTCATCTGTCGCGATTCGATCTTGGACACATCGAGAATGTCGTTGATCACGTTGAGCAGACCGGCCGAGGAGGCCTGGATCGTGCGCAAGTAGCCGCGCTGCAGGTTGGTCAGGGGCGTGAGTCCCAGCAACTCGACCGTGCCCAGGGTGCCATAGAGCGGCGTGCGGATTTCATGGCTCATGGTGGCCAGGAATACGGTCTTGCCCGCGTTGGCGTCGTCGGCGGCGCGCTTGGCCTGGGCCAGCGCGGTCTGCACCCGCTTGTGATCGCTGATGTCGCTGAAGGTGGCGAGGATGACGTCCTCGTCCTGATAGGTCACGCGCGAGGCGCTGAAGCTCAGGTGGCGGCCATTGATCTCGACCTCGCCCGTGCCCGCCGCGCTGTCGGGGGCGAAGGTCAATTGGCGCACGATTTCGACCTCGCCCAGCCATTCGTCGGCCAGGTGGTTCCTGGCAACAATCTGGTGATCGCTGACGCGCAGCGCGCAGACGGCGACCCGCGCCGCGTCGATCACCGCGCGGTTGAACGATTCGCTCTCGACCACGCGGGCATGGCCGGCCTGCGCCGGCAATACCACCAGGTTGCGATGGCGCCGGTACAACGCCACGCTGGCGACGATACAAGCCAGTATCAGCGCGGCGAACGAGATAAGCTGCCAGCGCGCCGCCTGGAAGAACTGATCGTAGGGAACCAGATAGCTGGCGTGCCAACCGTCTTCGCACCAGGCGTCGATATGAGCGCCGTACAGGCCGAAGCGCACATCGCTTTTCACTTCTTCCAGCGCGCCGTGCTCATCCGCGCTGGGGGTGGCGGGCATGGGGCCCTGGCGCGGCGTCGTGGTCAGGTTCTGGAAGTAGACGCGCCCGTACTTCGGGTCGCCAGTGTAGACATCGCGCATTTCAATGAAGGTCGCCAGCACCAGGTCGCGCTTGGGGGTGTCGGGCAGCCACAGGGCGTCCGGCAGCTCGATGGCGCTGTACACCACATAGCCGACACGGTCCTCGCCGCTGCCGAGCAGATTGACGCTGATCCAGCGATCGCCACCGGGACTGCTGTGTGCCTGCTTGGTATAGATCAGCTCGCGCACCCGGTTCGCCGACAGCGGGCAGCGCCACCAGCGGTGCACGTCGTCTGTCATCGAGTCCTCGGAGCAGGGCACCGCGATGCTGACCGCGCTGTTCAAGTCAAGCAGGAATGCCTGCATGCCGGGCTGCTGCCAGGCGCTGCGGTAGGTGCCGTAAACGCTCGATAGCGCGGCCGCCACGGTCTGCAGGCGGCGGCTGTGGTCGCCGCCTGTCGACGGGTCGCCGCGGCGGACCTTGATGATATACGGCATGGCCAGGCTTTCGCGTTGGCCTTCATAAGTGTTGGTAGTGGCGTCGCTGTCGATCAACTCGAAGGACGCCGTGCCGCCCTGTGGCAGCGACAGGCCGAGCCGCACCGCCTCGTTCTTGGTGGCGCGGGCCAGAAAGGACTCCTGGCCATGCAGGTTCATGGCCAACTGCTGGAAGTGCGTGCGGGCCTCGTTGCTCGCCAGATTGATCAGGCTGTTGATCACCCAATAGCACAGGACCAGCATCACGACGGCCAGGATCAGCGTCACGATGAACAGCACCTGTACGCGCAGCGAAACCCGGGCGAGGTCGCCGATGGACGCGATGGGAGTGTGTCGGGGCGCGGCGCGCATCATCGCGAGACGACGGGATTCCGTTTCAGGAAACCCAGCAGCAATTCCGGGGTCAGGGCACGGGAAATCAGAAAGCCCTGCGCCGTATCGCATTGCATTTTCTTCAACAACGCCAGTTGCTCCCAGGTTTCGACGCCTTCGGCCACCACGTTCAGGGCCAGTCGCCGGCCGAGCGACACGATACTCTCGACAGCGGCCTGCGCGCCGTCGTCCGCGATGCAGCGGCTGATCAGGGAGCGATCGATCTTGAGTTCGGTGAAGGGCGTGGACACCAGGTTGAACACCGAACTGTAGCCTTGGCCGGAATCGTCCTGGGCCAGACCGAAACCCTTCATCCGCAGGCGGCAGGCACCCGCGTAGTAATCGCTTATCTCGTCCGTGGTGGTGCCCTCGGTCAATTCGAAGCAGATATCCTGTGGGTCGCCGCCCAAGCGCATGACGTGGTCGTAAAGGCGGTCCGGCAGATCCGCGTCTTGCAGCAGGTGCGTCGGCAGATTTACGGACACCTCCACCCGGAAGTCTTGTTGCTGCCAGGCGTGCTGCGCCGCGATCGTCTGCGCGAGCATTGACAATAGCAGGTCGTCTTCGAGCTCGTCCAGTATCAAGGCGGGCAGGAATTGGCCTGGCAGCAACACACTGCCGTCTGGCCGCACCCAGCGCACCAGCGCCTCCGCGGCGGTGATGGTGCTGTCGGCAATGCGCATCTTGGGTTGGAACCAGGCGCGGATCTCGCCCGAATCCAGCGCATGCTGCAGTGCCGCACGATCGAACATCTGCCCGGAAACCAGCGACTCGGCCTTCAGCCGCGAGGCCGCCTTGAGCTTGGCCACCAGGGCGATGATGGCCTGTGGCTGCGCGGGCTTGGACAATTGGTCTATGACCCGCATGCCGAGGGTCTTGGCGACCAGGCTGGCGCCCGAGATCAGGCGTTTGGGCGAAGAGCTGATCACCGCCAGCAGCGGCGGCGTTTCGTAGGTGGACAGGCGCTGGATAAGCTGAACGCCGTCCAGTTCGGGCATGAGCAAGTCGCTCAGCACCAGGTCATAGTGGTGTTTTTCCAGCAGGCGCAAGGCATGACAGCCGTTCTCGGCGGTTTCCACATGGGCGATGCCGGCCTGCAGAAACAGGTTCCTCAGGTACTCACGTTGCAAGAGCTGGTCATCGACGATCAGGACGCGATAGGACAGCATGATTTGTAATCTCCAGAGGGGCGCCGCTACCCGTCCGGGCGCGCAACGGGCCCCGCGGGAGCGGCGTGCCCGCGTCGGCGGCCGGTAAATCGGCTATTGGAGCAGCCACTGGTCGCGGCCGATATCAGACATTTCCGAATCGATGGCGTGCCCCCGGGGGAGATATTGCAGAGGTCTTTCAGAACCGTCTGATTGGCGGGTGCCGCCGGGCCTTCTAGACTCGCCGGTCCTGACCAGACCGTTTCATTCAGCCGTGGCCCATTTCGCCTTTCTGCACAACCTGCACGTGCACGCCCAATACATCGATCGTGCCGCGCGGCTGGCCGCCAGCCTCCGGCCCTCGGTGGCCGCCATCAGTTTCTATACCGAGACGCAGGCCAGCCTGTATGCGCGCGAGGCGGCGCCGGGCAGGCACTATCTGCTGGTCGAGGGGCGCTCGGTGTGGTTGCAGCGTTTTTTTTCGGTACCGCATTGCCCGCAACTGGCCGGCGTGATCGCGGTGGTGACCGACCGGCCCGGTTCGGCCGAACGCGCCAAGCTGATGCTGGCCGGCGCCGACATCTGCCTGCCGGGCGCGACCCTGCCAGGCGAGGTGGTGGCTGCGCTGTCGGCGCTGGCGCGGATGGAGCGTCGCCTGGCTGTCGCGGGTGGCGTCAAGCCATGACAGAGTGGCCTTGAGCCGATGGTTCCGTAGCATGCGAAAGAACTGGCGCTCTTGCGTTCTGGCGGGGCTGATCGTGTTTGTCGCCGCGCTCGCTTGCGTTCTGTACCTGCAAGGCTCGCCTCGCGCCAAGCACGCGGCCATCGCCATCGTCTGGGCGCTGATCGGTATGCTCTGGCTGGGCTACAGGGTCTGCCGCCGCTGAGTGCCCAGGCAGGCCGATCCGAAGTGCGTCGGCTGCGCAGCGCGTTGGCACGGTATTGCCCCGGTGGGCGTTCCGCGGCGGCGGCCGTGCCCGGCAGTAGTTCGCCTGCATCGGCCGGCAACGCCGCCTTGATTTCCCGTTCCGAAAGCGGCGCCAGCATGAGCGCCGCGTTTCAAGGGGGATGCGGTCGTGGCGGCGTTGCCCGAGCAGCGCCTAGAAGTAAGTCAGCGAGTAAGTGGCGCTGGCCGAGATTGAACCGGTGCCGGAGGCAGCAGGCCCCGGCCCGCCGACCACGGACAGCCGGGCGAAATAGCGCAACACGTTGCTGCCATCTCGCAGTTGCACCGCATTGGCCGCGGTGGGCGCGGCGCCGATCGTGATTGGAGACAGGTTGTCGCTGTCCAATAGCTGGACGGCGACGGAGGTGGCGGTGCCCGCGTTGGTGATTTTGCCCAGGGCCGCGTTGGTGATGGCGCCGAGAAACTGCACGCCGACCTTTGACAGCCTGCCCGCCGGATTGGCGTTGGCGCCTGTATCCTGCGCGAATTGGCAGCCGGCCAGATGAATTTCAATCGGGACAGAGTCGGAAAACTTGCTTGGCGCGTTCAGCATGTTCTTCGAGACCTGGCCCAGGTCGATGGTCATATCGTTGTCGCCGGTCGATATGGAGCAAGGTGCCTCGGTGACGGAGCCTGAAAAGGTGATGGTGCCCTGGCCCATGTCACCGGCTGCGATGCCCACGGCAGGGAGGGCAAGCAAGCCGATGGCGGCGGCGAGGATTGTTTTCTTGATCATCGGATGGGTTCCTTTAGGTTGATGGGGGAGTTGGCCTCTGGAAGAAGGCAGATTCATGAACAAAAGTGAAGATCTATCTCAGGGTCGAAAGGCGTGCATGCTTCGCCCGATTCCATAGCGAAATTCTCCTTACGAAGGTTTCTGATGGTCCGCTTTCGTTCGGACCGGCGATAACGGTCGCGCGGGTCTGCCGCATGTCGTTTCACTTATTCATTCACCCGCTCCTCGAACACGCATTTGGCCGCCGCGCAGCGATATCGGCTCATGCGCAGGCCGCCATAGTCATCCACATTGCCCAGCATCATCTGGCTGGCGCCGGCAGGCAGTTGCAACTTCAGCGTCTGCTCGGCGAAGGGCGCCAGCATGATGGGCGTTGCAAAGCCGGGCAGGGGCTGCTTGCGGTCCTGGCCTATCCAGATCACCGTGGCGTAGTAGGGGGAGGCGTTCTTCAGTGTCAGCGCCTGGGCGCCGGCCTGTATCTGCAGGCTCTTCTCCGGTTCCGCCTCGCCCCGCTCGGCCAGCTTGGCCGGGCGCAGGAAGAGCTTCAGTCGGCTTTGCGTGGTCAACTGCAGGATGTTGGCGTCGGTCTTGGGCGGTTCCGGCGGAATCTCGCGCACGTTGAAATAGAACAGGGTCTCGCGGTCCTGCGGCAGGCTCGCGGCCAGGCCTTCGTTGGCGCGCATGATGCGCACCTGGGCCTTTTTGCCGCCATCGATCCGTTGCAGCGGCGGCAACGCCATCAGGTCGTTGACCGTATTGCCGTCGGCGTCCTCGACCCAGGTTTGCGCCAGGTAGGGCGTGTCCTGGCTTTCGTTGCTCAGCACGACCGATACCGATTTCTGGCTGCCGCCCATGATGATGCGGGTGCGGTCGACATTGATGGCCGCCTGGGCGTTCAGCCCCCAGGCGAGGGCGGCGCCCAGCAACAGGGCCCGCAGATGTCCGTTTTTCATGTTTGCTCCTTGCAGGAAATGGAGGCGCCCCGAAGAGTGGTTCATTGGCAGGGCAGGGGCCGCGGCCCCTGGTCGATGGGCGCCGTGGCTGGCAGCGTCAGGCGGCATTCGGTGGTGCCGGCCCAGGTCACGGTCAGCGCCTCGCGGTCGTCGGGTTCCACGTTCAGGTACACCAGCCCGCCGTCGGCCACCATGCCCGCGGTCTTGCCGCTGCGGGCGGACAGCACCAGCGCACCCAGGGGCGGATGGCCGCCGCTGGCCAGTTCGATGCGGCCCAGCACCTGCTCGCCATGGCTGGCGCTGACGCGGGTGTAGCCGATGGCGCCTTCGGTCAGCACCTGATTGATCATCGCGTCGGCCACGTCCACCCCCTCTGGCAGGGCGTTGACGTCCACCGCCAGGTTGCTCTCGCGGTAGCTCGACACGCCGTTGACGACGGCGATGCCGAAGCGGTTGGTGACGCCGTTGCCGTTTTCGATCCGCACGCCGGCGATGCCATCGGTGTCGATCATCACGCGGGGCTCGTTGCCCGCCGCGGGCGGACCGAAGGCCGCGCCCTCGGCGGTGGCGGTCAGCGAGCCGTACCAACTCAGGCCGGCACTGCGATACTGGCCCGGCTGCAGGGTGAAGTCGCCAGCGGCGCGGCCATAGGACGTCCGGCTCTGGATATTGCCGCTCAGGCTCTGGTTGCGCGAGTCGTCGCCGCGCTCGTCGCTGGCGCTCAGGTTCCAGGTGGTGTCGGGACTGCTGAAGTCGGTGTAGCCAACGTTCTGCTGCATGCGGCCGCCGCCGTTCTGGTAGCCGTAGCTCAGATGGCGGGTATCGCCTAGCGGGATGCTGATGCTGGCGTAGATCTGGTTCTGAACCGGTCCATAGAAGCCCTGGGTGCGCGCCAGGGACAGCGACAGGTTGACATTGCGCAGCGGCCCGAAGCTGGCGTTCTTGTTGAGCGACAGCATGTAATGGTTGTTGCCCGCCTTGTCGTTCCAGTAGTTGAGCCGGCTCAGCGACAGGGAAACACTCAGTTCCAGGGGCCGGATGTATTGGCTGTAGGAAACGGTGTAGCTTTGCTTTTCATCGCGGAAGTCCCCGCCATGCGCGGCCGAGCGCACGATGAATTCGCGCATCGACAGGAAGTGCCGCCCCGAGAAGCGGTAGCCCATGAAGGCCAGCGTGCTGCCCAGGTCGTCAAAGCTCTTGGCGTAGTTGATGCGGTAGCTGTAGCCCGCATGCCGCGGCGCCGACGAATACGGCAGGCGCGCATCCGAGCGCGTGACATCGGCGGAAACCGCGCCCCATTTGCCCATGTTCTGCCCCGCGCCCAGCGCCAGTGCGCGGTAGTTGTCGGCGGTTAGGATCAGGCCGCCATACAGGGAGGTGTTGTTGAACGCGCCCCAGGTGGCTTCGCCCGTCACGAAGCGCGGATCGGCCACGTGGTTGCCGCTGGGGCCGCCCAAGAGCGGGCGTCCCAGCGAGAGCTGGTAGCGCAGGTTGCCCTTGCGCGTCATGAACGGCACGCTGGCGGTGCTGACCTGCCAACTGCGCTTGGTGCCGTCGCTTTCCTGCAGCGTCACATCCAGGTTGCCGCTGATGTTCTGGCTCAACGCCGGCAGCACGAACGGACCGGGCGACACCCGGGTCTGGTACAGCAGGCGGCCGTTCTGGCTGACCGTCACTTCGGCGTTGCTGCTGGCGATGCCGGTGATCTGCGGCGCGTATCCCTGCAGCGATGGCGGCAGCATGCGATCGTCGCTGGCCAGCGTCACGCCGGCGAAGCGGAATGGATCGAAGATGGCGGATGACAGGTAGCTCTGGCCCAGCGTCAGCTTCGAGTGCCATTGCGGCAATGCGCGGAACAGGTAGGTCTGCGGCAGGACGAAGCGCGTTTGCGACTGGCCGCCGCTGTCGTAGCGGCTGTACTGGTAGTCGCCGCGCAGGCGCCAGGCGCCCAGGTTCAGGCCAGCGGTGCCGTACAACGTATAGCTTGCCGAGGCCGAGCCCTGGCGCGGCATGTAGCGGTTGGCCAGCAGGTTGTAGTCCAGGATCACGCCGTTCACGCCATCGCTCCAGCGCGCGGGCGGAATCCAGTCGGGGTCCTGGTATTGCAGCCAGGCCTGCGGCACCGTCAAGGTCAGGCTCTGGCGTTCGGCGCTGTAGACCGCCCGGCTGTCGGCGGTGTTCAGCTCGATGCAGGGGCCGCCCTGGGCGCCGTCGACCGTGGCCAGGCGCGCGCGGATGTCATCCCGCAGGTTCAGCATGTCGACCATATCAGGAGTGACACAGAACACCGTGCCGTCGCCGGCCACCGGCACCGCCCGGACCAGGGTCTGGCTCTGGATCAGCCGCCGATCCAGGTAGATGTCGAGCAGGTAGCTGCCGGGGGCGACATAACCATCGCGGCTGAAGGTCGAAAGATCGATGTTGCTCTTGTCTTTGATATTGAGAAAGCCGATGCTGAATTCCGTTGCCTGTGCCGCGCACGCAAAAGTACTGATCGCCACGAAGGATGCCAAACGGGCCATGGTCATGATGTCTGCTGCCGAATCGCCGGCCTGAAGGGGTGCCGGATTGTCTCGGCGTCGATACGGCGGCGCTGCGCGGCCGCCTCGGTAGGGTAAGGCTCGCGCGCGGGCCTGGCCCCGCCACCAGCGGGGCGGGGGGCGCGGGCGCGCGCGCGACGGGTGGGATCAGCCGTTCACTTGTAGTTCAGCATGTAGGTGACCTTGGCCGTGACCGAACCCGCGCCGGCCGCGGTTGCCGAGTTGCTGGCGATGCGGGCGAACAGTTGCAGGCTGCCGTCGCCGTTGCGCATTTCGGTCTCGCTGCTTCCCGTCGTGAAGTTGAGGTTCGTGTTGTCGCGGTTCAACATCTGGATGGCGACGTTCGTGGCGTTACCCGTGTTGGGGACCATGCCGCTGGTGCTGGTCAGGCCGGGAAACGAGACCGACACCTTCGACAGCGGGGCCGCGGTTGCATTAGCGGCGGGCGTAGCGAAGCTGCAGCCCGTCAGGTGGATCTCGATCGGCACCGCCGTACCGAACTTGCCCGTGCCGGTCAGCAAGTTCTTGGAGACCTGGCCCAGGTCGATGGCCAGGTTGGTGTCGGCCGCCGACACGGAGCACGGCGCTTCGGTGACCGAGCCGGTGAAGGTAATGGTGCCTTGGCCCATTTCGCCGGCGGCGAATGCCGCGACCGGACCGAGCAGGGCGGCGGTGGTGACGGTGGCGAGGAGCGTCTTCTTAAACATGGATAGTCCTTATGTGATATCCGTGGGGATGGCCTGCGGGGGTTGCCGCGCAGTGGTTGAAAAAAACGATGGGTCGGGAAAAAATTATGGGTTTGGCTGGCGCATTTTTTTTCGAGGGTCCATAGAGGGATCTATGGGTCCGCAGGGAAATGCGCGCCATGGGGTTGATATGTGGAATGCGGCCGTGGCGCGATCCGCGCAGCGCGGCGTGCCGGCGTGGCCAAGCGAGTCACAGCGGCGGGTTTGGGGGGTGTTGGCCGCAGGGTGCGCCGTCGATGCGGGCACGCGCACAGGCGCGGCCGGCGGCGAGTCGATCGCGACCCGCCAGGCATACGAAGGGATATGAGATCTTTTCGTCATGCAAGGCATCTTGCATGGCGGCGATTATCTGATCGTTAACACGATCCAGAGGCAGGGGCGGCGTCTATCGCGCCGCCTTAAGCGGTTGTGGGAGGTGGCCCCGCGACAGGGCCGAAGAGCGCTGGCGGGCGCCGTTCAGGCGCGCCAGGCAAGCACGCCGGCAACCACCACGCAGACCACGGCGAACACCCGTTGCAGCACTGCCTGCGGCACGCGCGGCGCCAGCATGCGGCCGCCCGCCATGCCGACGATGGCCGCGCCGACGAAGGCCCATTGCGCCGCCGACAGCGTCAGGCCGTGCAGCAGGGCGGAACTGACCGTGGCGGCCGACACCAGCGCGATGACCATCAGGGACGTGGAGACGATGCTGATCATGCGCGCATCGCTGAAGTGCGTCAGCGCCGGCACGATGATGAAGCCGCCGCCCACGCCCAGCATGCCGGTGCACAGGCCCGACACGGCGCCGATGCCGCCGAGCGTGGCGGCGGTGAGCCGGTTCCAGACGAAGCGGCCGGTCTCGGGCGACAGCCGGCAGGCCTTGGGCGGCGCCTCGGGCGCGCCGTCGACCGCCGCGCGGCGGCGCGATTGCTGCACCATGCGCAGCGCCACCAACAGCATCACGCCCGCAAAAGTCAGACTAAGCCAGTGTGCCGGCAGATGGCGCGCCAGCGACAATCCCAAGGGTGCGGTCAGTGCGCCCACCGCCGCCATCAGCATGGCGGCCTTGTAGCGCACCAGGCCGCGCATCAGGCCCTGCAAGGCGCCGACCGCCGACGCGATACCCACGGCGATCAACGCCACTGGCGCCGCCTGCGTCAGGGTCAGGCCCAGGCCGAACATCAGCGCGGGCACGGCCAGGATGCCGCCGCCCGCGCCGGTCAGGCCAAGGGAGACGCCGATACACAGTCCAAGCAGGGTTGCGGTCATCATTTTTAATGACTTTTAGAAATTAGCTTATTACTTCAGATAAGTATAACGTGCCGGGACGGGGTGCCGTGATGCGCATTTTGTTGATCGAGGATGACGCCTCCATCGCCTTGGCGATCCAGGTCGGGCTGGGGCTGCAGGGCTTCCTGGTGGATACGGTCGGCTGCCTGCGGCAGGCCGACCTGGCGCTACAGACGTCGCATGTCAGCGCCTGTGTGCTGGACCTGGGCCTGCCCGATGGCGACGGCATGGCGCTGCTGGCGAAGTGGCGCGCGCGGCGCGAGACCCTGCCGGTGCTGGTGCTCAGCGCCCAGTCCGAGGTGTCGCGGCGCATCGGCGCACTGCGCGCCGGCGCCGACGACTACGTCCCCAAGCCATTCGACCTGGACGAACTGGGCGCGCGCCTGCACGCGGTGATACGGCGCGCGGCCGGGCATTGCGCCGATCGCATCGACCACGGCCGCCTGACGCTGTTCCTGTCGCGCGGCGAGGTATTGTTCGATGGCGTCCGCGTCCCGCTGCAGCGGCGCGAGCTGGCACTGCTCAAGACCCTGTTGCAGCATCCCGGGCAGATCCTCACCATGGACCAACTGCGCGACAGCCTCTATGGCTTCGACGACCGGGTCGAGAGCAATGCCGTCAACGTGCACATCCACAAACTGCGCCGCAAGTTTGGCGCCGGCCTGATCGAAACCGTACGCGGCTGGGGCTACCGGCTGGGGACGCCGGGGCCATGAGCCTGCGCGCCCGCCTGATGCTGTTGCTGGGCGCTGTCTGGCTGGTTGTGGGTGGCGCCGTGACACTGTGGGTGTTCGAGCGCGCCAGCGCCGAACTCGACGCCGCGCTGGATTCGCGCCTGGCGGCTTCGGCGGCGATGGTGGCGCGCCTGATGGCGCCGCCATTGCCGCCGTCGCCGCCCGCCAGCGACATGGTGGCGGCCATCGGCCGGCCGGCGAGCGGCGGCGTGGCCTGCGAAGCGGATTCGCGCGGCGGCGCCAGGCGCACTTGCTCGCCCGACGGACCGGCGCTGGAGGCCGCGCCGCTTGGCTTTGGCTCGCTTGCCCGCGACGGTGCCGTATGGCGCACCTACGCCCTCGATACAGGCGAATTGCGCGTCATCACCGCCGGCCGCGTGGACATCCGCAAGGCGCTGCACCGCGAGATGGTCTGGACGGCCCTGGCGCCGGGCATGGCCGGCCTGCTGGTGGGGATCGTGCTGTTGTGGTTCGGCGTGGGCCGTGGCCTGGCCATGGTCGAAGGGTTGCGCCGCCGGTTGGCGCGCGAAGAGCCCTGGCTCGCGCCGGACCTGGCCGGCGATCGGGTCCCGCGCGAACTCATGCCGTTCACGCAGACCCTGGCAAACCGGTCGCGGCGCATGGAAGAAATGTTGCGGCGCGAGCGCCATTTCTCGGATCAGGCGGCGCACGAGATGCGCTCGCCGGTCACCGCGATCAAGGCGCACCTGCAGGTGTTGCAGCGGTTGCCAACGGCGGCCCGGGATGCCGCAAGCCAGCAGGCGATCGCGCACGCCTTGCAGGGCACCGTGCGGCTGGAACGCCTGATCGAACAACTGCTGATACTGGCGCGCGCCGATGGCTGCGAGGCGGACGCGGCTTGCGATGCGGTGGCGGTGCTGCAGTGGGTGGCCTGCCGCAAACCTGCCCGCGTGCATTGGCGCATGCCCGTCGGCCAGCCGTGGGCGGCCCTGCCGGATGCCCTGCTCGATTGCGCCGTGCGCAACCTGGTGGAAAACGCCCTCAAGTATTCGCCCCAGGACATGCCGGTGGAGGTCGACGCCAGGGTGGCCGCCGACTGCCTGGTGGTGGGGGTGCGCGACTACGGCCCGGGGTTGAGCGCCGCGCAGTGCGCGCGGGCGACCGAACCATTCTGGCGCGGCCAGCGCCAGGCCGAGGGCGCGGGGCTGGGGTTGTCGATCGTGGCCACCATCGCTGCGCGCCATGGCGGCAGGCTGGCGCTGGCGCCGGCCACGGGCGGCGGCCTGTACGCCTGCCTCACGCTGCGCCTGGCCGAGGGGCCGCGGGCTACTCCCAGGAACGCGAGTACTGGTGATCCTGGAACAGTTCAGGCAGGCCAGACACCTGTTTGAAGCGCAGCACCTCGTCGTCGTCCATGCCGAGCTGGCGCGCAACGTCGGCATCGCTCCAGCCGGCTTGCAGCAGGCGCACCACGATGTCGGTCATGGGCATCACGCCGTGCACGCCGCGGGCGCGGTTGTGGCGGATGGTGGCGGCGATGCGGTCGGCGGCCGCATCGCGGCCGGGACGGATCGTGACCAGCGGCAGGTAGCCGTGCAGGCGCGACTGGATCGGGCCTTTCTTCTTGCCGACGCGCTGGCGGTGGAAACCGTCGACCACCACGTAGCGGCGCGGCGCGGCCTGGTGGGCGACGATGGGCTGGGTGTAGCCGTCGGCCGCGATCGACAATTCCAGCAGGCGCATTTCCGGGGGCGCGACACTATTGGGGTTGTAGTCATTGGCCTCGACCTGCGGGCCGGGGACCCACTGCACGCAATCGACCGGCTCGGCCGCGAAAGGGCTGTGCTCATGCAGGCAGCGCCGGATCCGGTTGATGGCATCGATGCGCGAGGTCAGGGGCAGGTCGCGCAGTTCCTCGAACAAGGCCCGGGCCCGGTTCTCCAGATCCGTTACGTGTGGCATGCGTGTTCCTTTTCAAGGTGACCCAGTTTCCCCGGGAGGTTTGGACCTGGAAGCCGTGCGGCAGCAGCAGCGCCGCGCAGTCGCGCGGCACGCGCAGCGTGCAGGGCTGGTCGCGTTCGTCGATGAATTCGAGCACCTGGCGGCGCAGCTCGCGGAACAGGCCGCGCTGGCGTGCTTCGGGCCGGATGTAGCCGTCGCGGATGCGGACGGCGCCGGTCAGAAGTTCGATGCCGATGAAGCCGAGCAGGCGCCGCTGGCCGCGCCGGCGCACCACGAACCAGCGGTGGCGCGCGCTGTCGCTCAAGGGGTAGCCGCCGCAGTCGCGCCGCACGGTGGCGCTGGCGAAGAAGCGGCCCATCTGGGCGAAGAACGCAGCCTCGTCTTCGTAGGAGTTCAGGCGCAGGAAGTCGTATTGGTTCAGGGCGGTCATGAGTGCGTCCGCTGTGTCGGTGCAACCACGATGTCGATGTCGCGGCGCGCGGGGCCGAACGACAGCGAGCGGGCCATGTCCTGCTTGAGCAGCGACAGGCCGATGCGCCGCCAGGACGGCTGCGCCTTGCGGTTTTCGAGATCGGGAACGCCGGCGTCTGGCCACTGCGCCAGCGGTTGGCCATGCTGTTCCCACCAGGTGATGAAGACGTCGATGCGGCGCGCATACACCTGGCGCAGCGTGGCGGGCATGCTGTCGAGCAGGAAGAGGCTGTACTGGCGCCAGGTGCTGAAGGTGGGTGGCAGGCCGAGGCCGCCGCGATAGCCGAGAAAGCGCTGGCGGCAGTAGCGCGCGGCGTAGTTGGCGCCTTCGACGCGCCTGACGGCGCGAAACCAGGTGGCGGGCTCGAGCTTGTGGAACAGGTCCAGCCCCTTGCGCTGGTCGTCGCCGTAGGGCTGGCAGATGCGCATCTGCGAGAACGCCACGCCGGCGCGCAGCATCTGGTCGTAGAGGCGGTTGTAGGGGTGGCGGTGCTCGCCGGTGTAGCGCCAGAGGTCTTCGAACTTCCAGTCGTAGATCGGGAAGAACGTGACGGCTTTGTCGTTTTGCCTGTCGCGCGTGCTCCAGGCCAGCGCCTTGCGCGCGCCGGGTGGCGTCCAGGCGCACTTCTTGCTGCGGCGCTTGACCGCCAGGTAGCGGTTGAGCGATTCATCGGAGCGGATGCCGACCAGGAACGCGGTGGACGCATCGCGCGACAGCCATTGGTTGAATTCGGGCACGAATTCCTCGAATTCCATGCGATGGCGGAAGAAGGGGAAATAGTCGGGGTTGTTGATCACCGCGGGATGCTGCGGCAGCGGCCGGATCCACTCGGCTTCGCGGCCCGGCTCCCAGGCGCACCAGTAGGGTTCGCGCAGGCTGGAGGCGTTGCGCAGGTTGATCGGCAGGCAGATCCACCAGGGGTGGACGTCGGGCCGCTGGAACATCTCGGTGACGTGCGCGATGGTGGCCTGGTATTGGCCTTCGAGGTCGATGAAGATGGCGTGCACCGGGCCGCGGCCCATTTCGCGCGCGACCTCCAGCGCCAGGTGCAGGGTGACGGAGCTGTCCTTGCCGCCGGAGAACGCCACGCAGACGCGCTCGAAGTGCTGGAACACCAGGCGGATACGCGCCCTGGCGGCTTCGAGGACATTGCAGTCGCGGTAATGCTTGACCGCCATTCTTTCCCTCCATTCGCACGGCGTGCCGGACGCGCCGCGCGTGTGCAGCCGCGGCGCGATGTGTCTGCCGGCCAGGGGAAATTTATGCGTATCCGCCGCGACAGGCCTGTGAGGATAGCCCGAGCGCGAGGTGTCAATGCGGTCAATGCGTCCGACATTGATGGAGACGTACGAGCTGCGCCGCGACGCGCGCTGCGCGAGCCGGCGCGCGCGTCACGCTGCCTTCAGGTGCTCGTACAGGATGGTGGCGCCGATGCCGATCAGCGCCAGGCCGCCCAGCACTTCGGCGCGCTTGCCGGCGACGTTGCCGATCAGGCGGCCGACCATCACGCCCAGGGTCACCATCAGCATGGTGGCCAGGCCGATGGCCAGCGCGGTGATGGCGATGTTGTTGTCGATGAAGGCCAGGCTGACGCCAACCGCCATGGCGTCGATGCTGGTGGCGAAACCGGTGACGGCCAGCAGCCAGAAGGAATGGCGGGCGACCGGCGGCGCGGCTTCGTCATGGTCCGCGCGCCAGCCGTTGCGGATCATCATGCCGCCCAGGATACAGAGCATGACGAAGGCGATCCAGTGATCCCATTCCTGCACGTAGCGTGCGGCCACGGAGCCAAGCGCCCAGCCGATCACGGGCGTGATGGCTTCGATCACGCCGAATATCACGCCAGTGCGCAGGGCTTCGGACAGGCGGGGCTTGTGCAGGGCGGCGCCCTTGCCGACGGCGGCGGCGAAGGCGTCGGTGGACATGGCGAAAGCCAGGACGAGCGTGGAGAGGGCGTTCATGCGGGAGAGGCTCCGACCGGGCGAAACACACAGACCGTCCATATCGCCCGGTCGTGAGCTATGGATCAGTCCGTGGTCTCGCCTGACCGTGTCGGTCGCGCGCGCCATGGCCAGGTGGGCCAAGAGTGTTGACGCGGGCGCTTCCGGCCGGGGCCGGAAGAGGCTACTCCCCAAGGAGGCTTGCAGTGTACCAAACGGCGCATGGCGCCGGTGTGACACGGCGGGTTCAGGTCAGCCGGGCGCCGTTGGGGACGTCATGCTCGGGCGTCACCAGGATGGTGTGGTCGTTGGCGTCGGCCAGCCCCAGCACCAGCACTTCGGAGCGCACCGGGCCGACCTGGCGCGGCGGAAAATTGACGATGCCCAGGATGCGCTTGCCCGGCAGTTCCTCGAGCGTGTAGCGGCCGGTGATCTGCGCCGAGCTTTTCTTGACGCCGACACCGGCGCCGAAATCGATGGTCAGCTTGTAGGCCGGCTTGCGCGCCTCGGGGAACGGGTCGGCGGCGACGATGGTGCCGACGCGGATGTCGACCTTCATGAAGTCGTCGAAGCTGACGGTGGGAGCGGGCGGGGTGGCGGGATCCTGGGTGTAGTGCATGGGCGTGGGCGATCGGTTCATGGGGAGCGGGCGGCGATGCCCGCGATGGTCCCGCATCATGCCAGATCGATGCCGCCGATGGTCGGGCGCAGGCCGGCCGGCGCGGCCAGGTCAACCCGCGCGATGCGGCCGGCGTCCCTGGGCGCGCGGCGGATTCGGGCCTCGCGGGCCACGGACCGGCCGCGCGAAGGCGGCGGGAAGCAGCGCGGTGGCGGGCGGGCGCATGGGCGCGGGGCCTTCAATGACGCGTCATGATTTGGCGGCGGCCGTGGAGGCGCTTTTCTTGCCGCGCGGCTTGGCCGCTGGCGTTTCGGTTACCGGCGGCGTGTCGAACTCCTGTTTGTTCCGTTCGCCCCGCGGGGTGTTTTCCGGATGGGGTTTGGGAAAGGCCCAGGGCTTCGTTTTCTGATCCATTGCTTGTACTCCTTGCACAGGCGGAACAGTAGCATTTGCCGTGGCCGTGAGTAAGTGAGGGTTGACGTCAATATTCATCGCATCGTGATGAGGTAAATCGGCAAGCGCGGCATCGCGCCGGCTGCTATACGACCGCCGCGACGGCGGTGCGTTCACTGATTGATGGGAGCGGGTTTCGTGAGGGGTTGTCGAGGGGGCCGCGATACGGATCGCGGGCCGGGCGCGCGGGCCGGCGCGGAGGCGCAATATACCCGGTTGGCGCGCCGCGCGTGCCGCGACGCCTGCCGCTACCCGCGTGGCGGCGCCTGTGCCGCGCGCGGATAGCGGAATTCTACCGCGCCCGCGCCGCGCCTGCGCCCGCGGGCATCATCCGGATGGCATCCGGACTCATCCGTTTGCATCGGCAAAAGTCTCTATTGCATGCGGCGATGGCGGGACTACGATGGGGCTCGCGCACATAGGGAGGAAGCTATGGACACGACCAAGGAATGGTATGCCTCCGTCAAGGAATGGCAGCGCGCGCGCGATGAACTGACCAGCGCCATCGCCGCGATCAAGTGGCCCGACCCCACGCCGGATTGCCTGGCCACTTATGACCGCGCCTATGCGCATGAAACCGCGGCGCGCGAGCGCATGAAGCTGGCGTACGAACGCGTCCGACGATAGGGGCGCGGCGCGGTTGCTACACTGCCGCGCATGAAGCAACCTACCAACCCCCTGATGATCAGGATGGCGCGCGCCGATGACGCGGCGGCGCTTGAAGATGTGCTGACGCGCACCTACGAAGGCACCTGGCAGCCACAGATGACGCCGGAGAAATACCGGTACTTCCTGGACAGCGGCAAGATCCCCCGCTATGTCGCCGAGCGCGGCGCGCGCTTCCACGTGTGCGAGGTCGAAGGCCGCGTGGCCGGCATGGTCGATTGGGAACAGAACTTCATCTGGGCGCTGCACGTGCACCCGGATCTGCAGCGCCGCGGCGTCGGCGCGGCGCTGCTGGCCGTGGCCGAGGCCGGCATGCGCGCCGACGGGCACGCCGAGGCGCGGCTGGAGACCGATACCTTCAACACGCAAAGCCGCGCGTTCTACGGCAAGCAAGGCTACGCCGAGATCGACACCTATCCCGACGAGGAATGGGATAGCGGCTTCACCACGGTGCTGTTGGTCAAGCCGCTGGCCTGAATGCCGGCCGCGCGTGGGAGGGCGGCCGTCCGGCCGTTTCCGGGCTTGTGCCCGTGGCCCCATGATTCGATGCGCATCTGGCTCTGGCAATGGGGCCAGGGCGGCGCTATGGTGTGCCTTTTCCCCCGCCCACGCCATCCGCCATGTACCTGCCGTCCGCTTTCCGTGAAGACTCGCTGGAGGTCCAGCACGATTTCATCCGCGCGCATCCCCTCGGGGTGCTGATGACCAGCGGGGAGGGCGGGCTGATGGCCAATCACATGCCCTGTCTGCTGTATCCCGACGGGCCGCAAGGCGTGCTGCGCCTGCATATGGCGCGCGCCAATCCGCAATGGCGGGAGCTGGCCGCGGGCGCGGAATGCCTGGTGGTGTTCCATGGCGCGCAGGCCTACATCACGCCGTCCTGGTATGCCACCAAGACCGAGACGCACAAGGTCGTTCCGACCTGGAACTTCGTCGCCGTGCATGTCTGGGGCCGGCCGACAGTGCATGACGAGCCGGCCTGGGTGCGAGCCCAGATCGGCGCGTTGACCGATGCGCAGGAGAAGGCCCGGGTCCTGCCCTGGCGGGTCGAGGACGCACCCGAGGATTTCATCGCCGCGCAGATGCGCGCGATCGTCGGCGTGGAGATCGCCATCACGCGCATCGAAGGCAAATGGAAGGTCAGCCAGAACCGCAACGCTGCCGACCGCCAGGGCGTGGCGGCCGGGCTGGCGGGCGAGCAGGGCGATGCGGTCATGGCCGGCCTGGTGGCGCGTCGCGGCGGGCTGGACTGACGGGGCGGGGCGCGCCCCGGCCGTACGCGAGGCAGGCAAGCGCGGCCGCCTGCAAGGCCGCCGCCAGCGCCAGGAACCAGAACATGGGATGCGGCCCCTGGCCGGACAGCGCGCGCAGTACGCCGAACACGGCGGGCGCGAAGGCATAGGCGGCCTGCGACAGGGCCACGATCAGCGGCACCACCCGCGCCGCGTCCGCGCCCGTGAATTCCGCCTGGGCGATCAGCGGCGGCAGCGAAGTGGCGTTGCCGATGCCGGCGCCGAACAGCAGCACGCCCAGCCATACCGCCCAAGGGTGGTCCATGGCCAGCATCAGCACCAGCGAACCGGCGATCTGCGCGCCATACGACAGGCAGGCCACCAGGCGCCGATCGGCCGCCGGCGGCATCAGCCAGCCCACCAGGCTGCGGCCGGCGACGGCGCTGGCGGTTGCCAGCCCCATGGCGATGCCGGCGGTCTGCGCGCCCAGCAGCGGCGCCAGCAGCGACAGCAGGTGGGCGATCAGGCCGATCTGCGCGAACAGGCCCAGCGCCATGCCCGCGGCCAGCGACAGGAAGGCGCGGTCGCGCCATAGCCGCGGCACGGGCGGCACGGCGGCGCCGCTGGCCTGCGCCGGCCCTTCCGGGGGCAGGCCGTCGGGATGCTGGCCCAGTTGCCGGGGGGTGACGGCGAATACCTGGCGCGCCAGTAGCGCGATGACGATGACCATCGCCACGCCGACCCACCAGGCGGCCTGCGCGAAGCCATGGCGGCCGATCAGGAACACCCACAGCGGCGAGAACACGATGCCGCCAACGCTGGCGCCGTTGTAGGCCATGCCCAGCGCGGCGGGCCGGCGCCGCACGAACCATGGCGCGATCAGCGCATTGACCGCGGCCGCGCCCAGCGTCACCCAACCCATGCCGGAGAACACTGCCGCCCCATACAACTGCCATGGCGCGGCGGCGCGCGCCCAGCCGGACACGCCCAGCGCCAGCGCCACCGCGCCCGTCACCGTCACCGCCGGCACGCCCCATCGCCGGTACAGGCGCGGCAGATTGGCCACGATCAGCGTGCCGCACAGGAAATGCAGCGTGACGGCGGCCGATACCAGCGCCACGCTCCAGCCGGTGCGCTGCACGACCGCGTGCAGGAACACGGGCGGGCCGTAAAAGCCCACGCCCCAGCCGAAGATGGCCAGCACGAAGGTGGCCTGCAGGACGGTCCAGCCGAAGAAACGTGAAGGGGTGCGCATGGCGGTGCGGGCTGTCTTGTTGCGATGACTCGCAGTATGCTTGCGCCTGCACACAACACTTTGGCCTGGGCCGAATCATGGAATCCGAGTTCGCCGACATCAATCTCTCGGCTGTCGCCGGCGCCATCGCCGATCCGGCGCGGGCTCGCATGCTGTGCCTGCTGCTCGATGGCCGCGCCCGCACCGCCACCGAACTGGCCGCGGCCGCCGACATCGGCGCGTCCACGGCCAGCAGCCATTTCCAGCGGCTGCGCGAGCAGGGCCTGGTGGCGCAGGCGGCGCAGGGCAAGCACCGCTATTACCGGCTGGCCAACGCCGACGTGGCGAGCGCGCTGGAGGCCCTGCTGGTGGTGGCGGGGGCCGAGCGCACGCCGTTCAAGCCCAATACCCCTTTGGCGCTGCGCGAGGCGCGCACCTGCTACGACCACATGGCCGGCACCCTGGCGGTGCGTATCCACGATGCGATGCTGGCGCGCCGCTGGCTGGCCGCCGATGGCGCCGATTACGCGCTGACATCGCTGGGCGAGGCCTCGCTGGCGCAGTTGGGGGTCGATGCGGCATGGGCGCGCCAGCGCCGCCGCCGGTTCGCCTGCCCGTGCCTGGACTGGAGCGAACGCCGTTCGCACCTGGGCGGCGCGCTCGGCGCGGCGCTGCTGGAAGCGCTGTTGCAACGCGGCTGGGTCGCCAAGGACCTGGACTCGCGCGCGCTGTCGGTCACGCGCAAAGGCGCGCGGCAGTTCCCCGCATTTTTCGGCATGCCCGGGGAGGCGGCCGCCGATGCGGTGGACTGGAACCACAAGGGCGGCCACGCCGCCTAGCGCATAAGGGCGGCCACGCCGCCTGGCGTCCGCGGGGCCGGTGTCCACCCGGTTCCGCACGCTTTCCCTCGAATTCGCTTTCGCCCCCCCGCGGACCGGCAGGCCGCGCAGGGGGCGCACATCTTTTTTTCATCGGGCATTTGCCCTGTACAGGAGGTGGCCTTGCCTACGCTGGCCCTGCACGTATTCCGCCGCGCCTTGCCTTTCGTGGCGGAACTGCGCATCGACGTCAACCACGGCCCGCGCGAAGTGGAAGCCGAACTCGATGCCATCCATGACCGCATGAACCGACCCTCGGATCGCCTGCACGGATTGCCGGAGGTTCAAACCGACATCCCTGGCTTGGTGCTGCGCCACCGCGAAGCCGATGGCGAGTATTACGTGTATGTGGTGGACGCGCGGCGCGGCCGGCTGGCAGGCTATACGGTGTTCAACCGGCTGATCGAGGTGGGCCGGCGCGCCGATCCCTACGTGCGCGCGCCGCATTCGAAATACGCGGCGCCGTACCAGGGCATGGGCCTGGCCACGGCGGTCTACCGCTGGGGCCTGGACGCGGGGCTGTGCATCATGAGTGGCGCGCGCCAGTCGGTCGGCGCCCATCGCCTGTGGCAGGGGCTGGCGCGCCACTATCCGCTGGGCTATGCGGATCTGCGGCACAAGCGCCTGACGTATCTGGGCCCGGCGGTGACGCCACAGGTGCTGGACGATCTGCATACCCGCATGTTCCTGCTGGGGCGCGGCTGGCGCCTGCCGGATTATCTGCGCGCCACCGGCATGCAGGCGGGCGCAAGTGCGCTTTCACAACAGCCCTAGGGGTAATCCCCGGGACGGATCAGCGCGGGGCGGCCGGGCGGGTCTTGTCATGCGCCTGTAAGCCGCGCCCCGCCTGCCTGTCGGCGCTGCCGTCCGGCAGGCGGCGGAAACGGGGACGCAATTTCGGCATTGCAACAATGTTTCCATTGGCAGCCGGCGTTACAAAACATATCCGAACTGTCATGGACAGCAGGAGTATGCTGGTCCGTAGAAAGAGGGCATCCGAAGTGCATCAGAACAACTTGATCTACAAGGGATACCGGCTTACGGCCAAGGTTTCCCGGGGCGACGGCGCTGAAGTCCAGGCGCTGCCCAGCGGCCCCGTTTTCATCGCATCGATCATGGTGGTCCAGGCGGGCGCCGTGCAGGAAGGTGGCGACGAATACCCCGTGCCACGCTTTGCCGAGGGCGGCTTTGTGTACAGCCCGCGCGAGGCGGTGCATGCCGCCATCCTGCATGGCCGCGAGATCGTCGACGGCCTGACCCACATGTCTTCCTGACGCCATGGCGCGCCGCCAGGGCGCGCCATGGCAGGCAGGCGCCGCCGCGCCCCGGGCGCTGCGGGCGCTCGCACCCGCGCCTTAATCGGCGGCGAAAACCGCCTTCCAGTCGCGCGTCTTGGCCAGCGTCAGCACGCTGGCCGATTGTTCCAGGATGGTCACGGCCTTCTTCAGTTCCTCGGCCGGGGCGCCGTCTTCCAGGATCACCATGCGGGCGTTGCGTGCATCGGCCATTTTCACGTCCGACATCTTGCCGTGGGTCTGGTAGACCTGGGTCCAGTCCATTTTCTTGCCGGCCTTGAGGGCGATCGGCTCGATATAGGTGAGCGCGGTGCTGCCGGCCGCGCGCACGGCGAAGGCGAAGTCGGCGGTGTGGCCGCTGCTGCCCTTGGCGCGCGCGCCCTTGACCATGCGGTTGGGGCCGACACCGGCCGCCAGCGCCCGGCCCACCTGGGCGCGAAAGCGCAGTTGGCTGAAGCGCGGCATCCATTTGGCGCATTGGAACGACAGTGCCATGGCCAGCTTGACGGCGTCCCACAAGGCTTCCTGCAACTGCTCGTTGGGACCGGTGGCGACGATGGCGCCGGAGTTGTCGAAGTGCGCGAGACTCACCCCCGGGGTTTCGTTCAGGAGGTCGATGCGCTTGGCCGCCACCTCGATCCCATAGCTGGAGGCGTGCATCGCGGTCTCGCAGGCATCGGTGAGATAGAAGGTGTCGTCGTCCGGATGGGCGATGAAGAACGCCGCGTGCTGGCCATCCAGGCCCAGCGTCATCGGCGAGATCGCGCGGATCGCGTGTTCGCCGGCCGGCAGGACGGTCCAGCCGGCGGCTTCCAGGAAATTGCTCATAGGATCAGTTCGATTTGTCGGCCCTTGAGGGGATGCGCGAAACCGCCGGTCAGGGTCAGGTTGGCCCTCGGCAGGAAATACTGCATCAGCTCGGCGATCGTGTGCAGGGCGGGCACGATGGGCTCGGCGTAGCCTTCGCCCTCGTCGACCCAGATATGTTCGTGGCTGCGGTCGGCCAGCGGTTTGCGGTAGTGCGGCCGCCCCTGGCCCACCAGGCTGGTGTGGAAGGCGTCGTCGGTGTCCACGCCGAAGACGCGGTGCGGGCCGACGAACAGGCTGGCGCAGAACGCCTCCGGCAGGAAGATGGTGGCCTGGCCATGCACGTCGGTGCGGGCGCCGCGGTAGATGGCGCGGAAGATCACGTCATCGCGCACTTCGCCCTTGACGCGACAGGGGCTGGCGAATTCCAGCCATTGGCTGTCGCTGGCGGCCGGCTTGGGGATCCAGGTGATCTGCCTGACCGTTTCCTTGGGCTCGGCAAGGATCTCTTGCACCTCATCAACGGTGATTAACGGTTCGAACTTGTTGGCCATGGAATGGATCTGGTAGCGGAAAATGCGCCGGGCCGCCCCTGTCGCCGCGGCGGGGCGGGGAGCATGCTGTTCGCGCCGGACCGGCCAGCGGGAAAAGCCCCCCTGTCCGGGGAGCCCAGGCCCGCGCGGCGGTCGCGGCGCGGGGGCGTAATCTTACAAGATGAAGACGGCGCCGGTCCGGGGCTGGATGGATATCCAGCGAAAGCCGGGTCCGCGCGCTACAGTGAACTGGCGGCGAAAGTATCGCATTGCTTGAGGTTGCCGCTGTCCAGGCCGCGCTTGAACCAACGCACGCGCTGCGCCGACGAGCCATGGGTGAAGGCGTCGGGCACCACGTAGCCCTGGCTCTGTTTCTGCAGGCGGTCGTCGCCGATGGCGGTGGCGGCGGCCAGCGCTTCCTCGACGTCGCCGCTTTCGAGGATGTTGCGCGCGGCGTTGGCGCGCTGGGCCCACAGGCCGGCGAAGCAGTCGGCCTGCAGTTCCATGCGAACCGACAGCGCGTTGGCCTGCGACGGGTTGCGCCGGCGCAGGTTGTCGACCTGGTCGGAGATGCCCAGCAGGTGCTGGACGTGGTGGCCGACCTCGTGCGCGATGACGTAGGCCTGGGCGAAATCGCCGGGCGCCTTGAAGCGGTTCTGCAACTCGTCGAAGAACGCCAGGTCGATGTAGACCTTGCTGTCGCCGGGACAGTAGAACGGCCCCATGGCCGCCTGGCCCGTGCCGCAGGCCGTGGGCGTGGCGCCGCGGAACAGCACCAGCTTGGGCGGCACGTACTGGCGGTTGAGGTCTTTCTGGAAGATGGCGCTCCAGGTGTCTTCGGTCTCGCCCAGCACCTTGGAGACGAAGCGCGCCTGCGGGTCGTTGGCGGGCGGCCGCGCGGCCGGGCCCTGTTGCTGCTGGGCGGGCGGGCCTTCGGCCATCTGCAGCACCACGCTCGGGTCGACGCCGAAATACATGGCCACCAGGGCCAGCACGATGGTGCCGATGCCGATGGTGCCGCGGCCGCCGATGTGCGGCCCGCTGGCGCGGCGGTCTTCCACGTTGTCGCTTTCGCGGGAATCGTCCAGGCGCATACTGTGTCTCCGGGCGGGCCGGCAAGGCCGCCATGTGTTGCCATGGCCGCCAATGGTGAAGCGGCCTTCAAGAGTGTTAGGATAAACCCATGGCTCTCCATTTAGATATCCACCCCGCGAATCCCCAACCGCGCCTGCTCAAGCAGGCCGCCCAATGGCTGAACGACGGGGGCCTGGTGGCGGTGCCCACCGATTCCAGCTACGCGGTGGTCGCGCGCCTGGACGACAAGAACGCGGCCGACGGCCTGCGCCGCCTGCGCGGCCTGGACGAACGCCACCACCTCACGCTGCTGTGCCGCGACCTGGCCGAGATTGGCCACTTCGCGCGTGTCGACAACCGCCAGTACCGCCTGCTCAAGGCGGCCACGCCGGGGCCCTGGACCTTCATCCTGGAAGCCACCAAGGAAGTGCCGCGGCGCGTTTCGCACCCGTCGCGCAAGACCATCGGCATCCGCGTGCCGGATCACGCCGTCATGCTGGGCCTGCTGGAACAGATGGGCGCGCCGCTGCTGTCCACCACCCTCATCCCGAAGGGGGAAGACGACGCCCTGAACGACGCCGAGGCCATCCGCGAGCGCTACGACCACGACCTGGCCGCCATCATCGATGCCGGCGCCTGCCCGCATTCGCCGACCACCGTCATCGACCTGACCGGCGCCGAGCCGGTGGTGGTGCGGGTGGGCCGCGGCGATCCGGCCACGCTGGGCCTGGCCTGAAGCCCGGCCGCGCGCGCCAGCGGGGCGGCCGGCCGTCCGCCCGCCGCGCATTTCTTCACGCGGCTCCTCTACAATCCGGTTCGCCATGAACGACATCATCCAAACCATCGCGGTCTACGCGATACCGGTCATCTTTGCCATCACCCTGCACGAGGCCGCCCACGGCTACGTGGCGCGCATGTTCGGCGACCCGACCGCCTACCAGGCGGGGCGCATCAGCCTGAACCCGGCGCGCCACATCGATCCGGTCGGCACGTTGCTGGTGCCGGTGGTGATCCTGCTGACCTCCAAGCTGCTCGGCAGCCCCGGCATGCTGTTCGGCTGGGCCAAGCCGGTGCCGGTGGATTTCGGCCGCCTGCGCCGTCCCAAGAAAGACATGCTGTGGGTGGCGCTGGCCGGGCCCGCCGCCAACCTGCTGATGGCCATCCTGTGGGTGTTTTCGCTGCGCCTGTTCCTGGAAACCGGCATGCAGGAGAGCTTCTGGTTCGAGATGGCCATGGCCGGCGTGCAGGTCAACCTGGTGCTGATGGCGCTGAACCTGCTGCCGATCCCGCCGCTGGATGGGGGACGCATCCTTTTCAGCCTGCTGCCGAACCGCCTGGCCTGGCAGTATTCGAAGATCGAGCCCTACGGCCTGGTCATCGTGGTGGTGCTGCTGGTCACCGACGTGCTGTGGATATTGATGCGTCCGGTATTGGCTTTGGGGACGGCGATCGTCCAGTGGTTTCTGTAGGAATTTGGCCAATATCCGTTAAACTCAGCGGTTTCACTGATTCTGGCCCTGGGGCATCCCGCCATGGGGCTTTGGAGCCCTTCATTTATGGCATCCCCTGCAACCGCCGCAGGCGTTAATTTCCAGGGCAGCATGGTGGCCCTCGTCACCCCGATGCAGCCCGATGGCAGCCTGGACTACGCTGCCTACCGGTCGTTGATCGACTGGCACATCCAGGAAGGAACCGATGCACTGGTGGTGGTGGGCACCACCGGGGAATCGCCGACGGTCTCCATGGAAGAGCACGCGGAACTGATCCGCGTGGCGGTCGAGCATGCGGCGGGCCGCATCCCCGTCATTGCCGGCGTCGGCGCCAACTCCACCGACGAAGCCATCCACCTCACGCGCCACGCCAAGGCCGTGGGCGCGCAGGCCGGGCTGTCGGTGGTGCCTTACTACAACAAGCCGTCCCAGGAAGGCCTGTACCGCCATTTCCGCACCATTGCGGAAACGGTCGACCTGCCGACCATCCTGTACAACGTGCCGGGCCGCACCGTGGCCGACATGAGCAACGAAACGGTGCTGCGCCTGGCGCAGGTGCCGGGCATCATCGGCATCAAGGACGCCACCGGCGACATCGCCCGCGGCGGCCTGCTGCTGCGCGAGGCGCCGGCCAGCTTCCAGGTGTTCAGCGGCGACGATCCCTCCGCCGCCGCCCTGATCCTGCTGGGCGCGCGCGGCAACATCTCCGTCACCGCCAACGTGGCGCCCAGGCTCATGCGTGAGTTGTGTGCCGCCGCCCTGGCGGGCAACGTGCCGAAGGTGCGTGAACTTAATGCGCATCTGGCCCGTCTGAACAAGGCTTTGTTCGTTGAAGCCAACCCCATCCCCGTCAAGTGGGCGCTGGCCGAAATGGGCCGCACCGCACTGGGCTACCGGTTGCCGCTGGTGGAACTGGGCGCGCAGCACCACGAAACGGTGCGTCGCGCGCTCCAGGAAACGGGCCTGCTCTAAATATCGTGAGGATACGTATGAACAAGCGTCATGCCGGTTTGTCGGCATTGATGTCTCTGGTGTTGTTGGCCGGCTGCAGCGAGGTCAACCAATTCCTGGGCAATGAAGAGTCCGTCAATTACAAGAGCGCCGTCACCCAGCGTGGCGAGCCCTTGAGCATCCCGCCCGACCTGACCCAGGCCGCCAGCGATCCGCGCTACCGTGCGCCGGCCTCGGGCTCCACCACCTACTCGCAGTTCCAGCAGCAGGGCCAGGCGCAAGCCAGCGCCCCCAAGACCAGCAATGTGCTGCCCGGCCGCCAGGACATGCGCGTCGAGCGTGACGGCGACCTGCGCTGGCTGGTGGTCGATCGCCCGCCCGAGGACGTGTTCCCGCGCCTGGTCGACTTCTGGACCGAAAACGGCTTTACCGTCGCCAGCAACAACCCGGCCGCCGGCCTGATCGAAACCGACTGGGCGGAGAACCGCGCCAAGATCCCGGAAAGCTGGCTGCGCCAGGCCCTGGGCGCGGTGCTGGAATCGGCCTGGGATAGCGGCGAGCGCGAAAAATTCCGCACCCGCGTCGAGCGGGTCAACGGCCACACCGAAATCTTCGTCAGCCACCGCCAGATGCTCGAAAAGCGCGTGGGCGGCGATGGCATGCAGGTGCAGTGGCAGAACGGCAAGGAAGATCCAGGCCTGAACGCCGCCATGCTGGCGCGCATGATGGTCTATCTGGGTACCGACGTCGACAACGCCCGCAAGCTGGTGCAGCAGGCCGAGGCCGCGCCGCAAAAGCCGGCGGTGCAGCAGGACGTGCGCGCCCAGGGCGCGGCCCTGATCGTCAGCGAATCGTTCGACCGCGCATGGCGCCGTGTCGGCGTGGCGCTGGACAGCGGCGGCTTCTCGGTCGAAGACCGCGACCGTTCCGCCGGCGACTACTACGTGCGCTACGTCGACACCGACACCGGCGAGAAGATCGACCAGCCGGGCTTCTTCAGCCGCATGTTCTCGGGCGACAAGAAGGCCGAGGCGCCGCAGTACCGCATCCACCTGAGCGCCAGCGGCGACCAGACCAACGTGACGGTCCTGGATGCCAAGGGCACGCGCGACAACAGCGCCACCGCACAACGCTTGCTGAGCGTGTTGAAAGACAAGATGTGATGCCGCTCCGGCGGGCGCCCTGGCGCCCGCATGGACCCGTAAAGGCCCCTCCGGGGCCTTTTCTTTTGGCCGCGCAGGCATGGGCCGGCATGGCGCGTTCAGGGCGCGATGGCCCGCGCACAAAAAAAAGACCCCGGCGCGGGGCCGGGGTCTTGTGTTCCTGGATCAGGGCGGGGGTGTTTGCTGATCAGGAAGCGGGCGTGGTCGCGCCGCCTGGGGCATTGGAGCCGCCGCCGGGCGTGCTGCTCGGGGCAGGAGCGGGCGCCGGCGAGGTGGCCGGCGGCGTGCTGGAAGGCGCCGGGGCGCTGGCGCCCGGCGTGGGGTTGTTCGCGGGGGCCGGGGCATCTTCCTTCTTGTTGCACGCGCTGAGCGAGACCGCCAGCACCGACGCAATAATCAAGGTTTTGCTCATCATTTTTGGACTCCTGTAGATGACGACTCTTGAAACCCCGTCAGGGGAAACCAGAATCCAGGCTACAGGAACGCGTAAGCCTTGCGAGTGTGAAAGTTAAAAAGGTCGCATCCCAACGGCAACAAACCTTTCCGCGCGGTGTGATGTCTTGCTTTATGTGACCCTGCGCATAGACCTCATTGCGTTCTGTGCAAGACGGATACGCGCAGGTTTCCGGATACTACGAGGCGACGTAATGGATCCAGCCCGAGTCGAGCCAGTCCGCCAGGCAGGCGCGCGCCTCGTCCGACAGGCGTGCGCAGGCCGGATCGGCGCAGTCCAGGCTGCGCGCATCGGCCAGCTTGCATAGCGCGGGCGTCGCGGGCGTCATGGCGGTTTCGCCGTTGATGAAAAGCTGCTTGCCGCGATAGAGCATGCGGCTGCGGCGGTCCAGCACCAGCCTGCCGCGGGCGGGCCAGTCGTCTTCCAGGTCCACGTCCAGGCCTTCAGGGCCGTCGAACACGCTGAGGTTGCTGGGCTCGGTCAGCCAGCAGCCCAGGAAGCGCGAGGCCAGCGCGTCGTCGAAACGCAGCTTGCTGACGGTGTCGAGCGTGGCCTGCACCAGCGCATCCGGCACCTGCGCCGGCGTGGCCACGGCGGCCTGGGCCGGATCACGGTAGACGGCCGACAGCTTGGGACCGGGCAGCGCCGGTTCGCCGTAGGGACCGCCCAGCAGGCCGACGCGCGCCATCACCTGATCGGCGGCGGCTTCGAGCAGGCCGCGCGCCAGCGTGGCCTGCGTGGGGGCGCGGAAACCGATGGAGATGGTCATGCAGCCATCGCCGGCGGCGATGCCGTCGTGCGCGGCCTGCGGCGGCAGGTAGAGCATGTCGCCCGGCGCCAGCACGGCCTGTTCCTCGGGCTGGAAATGGCTGAGGATCTTGAGCGGCAGGCCGGGTTCGAGCGACAGGTCTTTCTGGCGGCCGTAGCGCCATTCGCGCTCGCCGGCCGCCTGCAGCAGGAACACGTCGTAGCTGTCGAAGTGCGGGCCGACGCCGCCGCCGTGGCTGGCGATGCTGATCATCACGTCGTCGAGCCGCGCGTCGGGAATGAAGCGGAACTGCTGCATCAGTTCGGCCGCGGCGTCGCTGTGCAGGTCGACGCTTTGCACCAGCAGGGTCCAGTCGCCTTCGTTGTCCTTGGGCAGGCGGGCGAAGGGGCCGTTTTCCATCTGCCATTCGCCATTCTCGCGCCAGATCAGACGCGATTCGACGTCGTCGCGGCGCGCCAGCTTCTTGATCGCGGCGATGGTCACCGGCGGCTTGAAGTCGGGGATGGCCTGGCGGATCAGCAGCGGCTTCTTCTGCCAGTAGCGGCGCATGAAGTCGTTGGGGCTCTGGTTGCCCAAGAGCGGCAGGGGATGGTCGAGGTTCATTGCAGGTGCTTCTTCAGGCGGTAGAGGGCGTCCAGCGCTTCGCGCGGGGTCAGGCTGTCGGGGTCGATGCCGGCGAGTTCCTCGCGCAGCGTGTCCAGCGCCTCGATGGCGTCGGCGCGGTCGGCTTCGGCGCAAGCCTGCGCGTCGGCCTCGGCCGCGGCCGAGAACAGGCCGAGCTGCGGCGTGGGCGCGCCTTGCGCTTCGAGCCGTTCGAGTTCGCGGGTGGCCTGGCGGATCACGGCGGCGGGCACGCCGGCGCGCTGCGCCACCTGGATCCCGTAGCTGCGGCTGGCCGGGCCTTCGCGCACTTCGTGCAGGAACACGATGCCGCCGGCCGACTCGGCCGCGGCCAGGTGCACGTTGGCCGCAGCGGGCTGCTCGGCCGGCAGGCGCGTCAGTTCGAAGTAGTGGGTGGCGAACAGCGTCAGGGCGCGGTTGTGCGCCAGCAGGCGGCAGGCGATGGCCCAGGCCAGCGCCAGGCCGTCGTAGGTGGAGGTGCCGCGGCCGATCTCGTCCATCAGCACCAGGCTGTTGGGCGTGCTGGCCGCGAGAATGGCGGCGGCCTCGGTCATCTCCATCATGAAGGTCGAGCGTCCGCCGGCCAGGTCGTCGGCGGCGCCGATGCGGGTGAAGATGCGGTCGATGCGGCCGACGCGGGCGCGCGCCGCCGGCACGAAGCTGCCGATGCGCGCCAGCAGCACGATCAATGCCACCTGCCGCATGTAGGTCGATTTACCGCCCATGTTGGGGCCGGTGATGAGCAGCATGCGGCGCGCGGGATCGAGGCGGCAGCCGTTGGGCGTGAAGCGTTCGATGGCCTGTTCGACCACCGGATGGCGGCCGGCGTCGATGTCGATGTCGGCCTGCTCGGACAGTTCGGGCGCGATCCAGTCGTGGCGCCGCGCGTGGTCGGCCAATGCCGCCAGCGTATCCAGTTCGGCCAGCGCGCCGGCGCAGTCGGACAGCGGCCGCACGTGTTCGGCCAGCACGTCCAGCAACTGCTCGAACAGCCACTTCTCGCGCGCCAGCGAGCGGTCCTGCGCCGACAGCACCTTGTCTTCCCAGGTCTTGAGTTCCGGGGTGATGTAGCGTTCGGCATTCTTGAGCGTCTGGCGGCGGCGGTAGTCTTCGGGCACCTTGGCGGTCTGGCCCTTGGTGACTTCGATGTAGAAGCCATGCACGCGGTTGAATTCGACGCGCAGGTTGGCGATGCCGGTGCGCTCGCGCTCGCGCGCTTCCAGTTGCACCAGGAAGTCGCCGCCGTCGGCGGCCAGGGCGCGCAGTTCGTCGAGTTCGGCGTCGAAGCCGGCGGCCAGCACGCCGCCGTCGCGGATCGCCACGGCCGGTTCGGCGGCGATGGCGCGCACCAGCAGGGCGGCCAGCGCCGGGTCCACCGACAGGTGCGAGACCAGGTCGTTCAGGCGCGGCGCGGCGGCCATCGGCGCGACCAGGTCGCGCAATGCGGGCAGCGCCTGCAGCGCGTCGCGCAGGCTGGCCAGTTCGCGCGGGCGCACCGAGCGCAGCGCCAGCCGCGCGGCGATGCGTTCGATGTCGGGAAAGGCGTTGAGCGCGCCGCGCAGCGTCTCCAGCAAGCCTGCAGAGCCGAAGGTCTGTTCGACGTCCATGCGGCCGGCCAGCAGCGTCGAGATGGCGTGCTGGCGGGCCTGGGCCGGAGCGTTGTCGCGCAGCGGATGGTGCAGCCAGCGGCGCAGCAGGCGGCTGCCCATCGGCGTGCGGCAGCCGTCCAGCAGCGAGAACAGCGTGGGCGAATCCTCGCCCGACAGCGTTTGCGTCAGTTCGAGGTTGCGGCGCGTGACCGGATCGAGCAGCACGAACTGGCCAGGCCGCTCGGCCGACAGGCTCTGCACGTGCGCCAGCGCCTGCGACTGGGTGCGGGCGGCATAGCGCAGCAGTGCGCCAGCGGCGCAGATGCCGGCCGGCATGTCTTCGATGTCGAAGCCCGCCAGCGTGTCGGTCTTGAAATGCGCCAGCAGGTGCGCGTGGGCGCCGTCGCTTTCGAAGTGCCAGTCCGGCACGCGCGAACGCGCGCCTTCGAACGGGAAGTCGAATTCGGCGCTGTCGGCGCAGACGATCTCGGCCGGCGCGATGCGATGCAGCTCGGATTCGAGCTGCGCCGGCGCGCATTCGGTGACGCGGAAGTCGCCGCTGGCCAGGTTCAGCCAGGCCAGCCCGGCGCGCGGCGCGCGCGCGTTGCCGGTGACGAACACCGCGGCCAGCGCGCGGTCGGCCTTGGCCGGCAGCAGCGCGTCGTCGGTCAGCGTGCCTGGGGTGACGATGCGCACGATGCGGCGCTCGACCGGGCCCTTGGAGGCCGCGGGATCGCCGATCTGCTCGCAGATGGCGACGGACTCGCCCATCGCCACCAGCCGCGCCAGGTACTGCTCCATCGCGTGCACTGGCAATCCGGCCATCGGGATGGGGGTCCCGTTGGACGAGCCGCGCTTGGTCAGCGTCAGGTTGAGCAGGCGCGCGCCGCGTTCCGCGTCTTCGTAGAACATTTCATAGAAGTCGCCCATGCGGTAGAACAGCAGCAGGGGGCCGGCCTCCGCCTTCAGGCGGAGGTATTGCTGCATCATGGGAGTGTGGCCGGCGTGGGCCTCGGCGGCGGTGGTCTGTGTTGCGGAATTCATGCCCGTGATTGTATCGGGCCGGGGCGGGGCGGTGGAGCTGAGGCAGAGGGGGCGCGGCGCCCCCCCGCCAGGTTGCCCGGCGCGGGAACCTTCAGGCCAGGAAGGGCAGCAGGACGATGCCGTGGACCAGCACGAAAATGCCGACGAGGCTCATGGAACCGCGCGTCTCAGTACAACGTGCTGGCGACCCGCGCCGGCAGGTCGCGGTCGTAAGCCACGCCATCGAAGGTGCCAGCGGTCAGGTCGGACAGCATGCGGCCGACGCTGGGCAGCGCCGTGCGCGGGATCTGGGTGGCGGGGTCCCACAGCCGCGAGCGCAGCAGGGCGCGCGAGCATTGGAAGAACACTTTCTGTACGTCGACGATCAGGACCGAGCGCGGCTGCTTGCCGTCCATCTCGAACCGTTGCAGCAGCGCCGGGTCGACGCTGATGCGCGCGCTGCCGTTCACGCGCAGCGTTTCGTTGACGCCCGGAATCAGGAACAGCAGCGCCACGCGTGGTTCGGCGAGGATGTTGCGCAGGCTGTCGATGCGGTTGTTGCCGCGCCGGTCCGGCAGCAGCAGGGTCTTTTCGTCCTCGACCACGACGAAGCCGGCGGGATCGCCGCGTGGCGACACATCCAGGCCGTCGGGCCCCGAGGTGGCCAGTGCCGCGAACGGTGCGGCCTCGATGAAGGCGCGGTAGTGCGGGTGGACGTGGTCCACTTCCTTTTTCAGGGAAGCTTCGCCTGGTTCGCCATACAGGGCCTGCAGGGCGGCGGCGTCGGTGATGAGATGGCTGGTGTCCTGGGGCATGGCGAAGGCTCGGTGGGTGTGCGCGGATACTAGCGATTCCCGTTGCCTGTGACAACCTGCGTGCGGCGTGCTGCGGACACGCCCCCGGCAAGGGCAGGCGCCGGTTCAGCCTTCCTGGCCGTAGCCGAAGGGCCAGCGGCGGCGGGTGGGTTCGGGCTTGGCGGTGTCTTCTTGCATGTTTTTCTCCGTAGGGTGCGCTTCGGGGAATTCTATTTCCCGAGATGTAACAGCATTGCAAGGGATCGTTAGCACTCTATCGCCACGGGCCGCGGGCTAGTCGGCCGCGAACAGCGTGACCTGGCGTTCGAGCGCGTAGGTGGCGCGGTAACTGGCGGGCGTGGCGCCGCGATCGATCAGCAGCAGGCCTTCGCGTTCGGCCGCGGCCAGCACGTCGCGCAGTTTCTGGCCGCCATCCAGGCCGGTGGCTTCCTGCAGCCGCCGCAGGGGCAGGTAGTCGCCATTCTTCACGCCGGCCAGGCGCGGGAAGGCGCTGAGCCAGATGCTGCGGCTGGGTGGGGAATTGATCAGACTGGTCATGGGGTGAGGCTCCCTTGCGGTCGGATTACTGTATGAATGAACAGTATATCCGAACGTCAGACCGAATCCCGGCGGCATGTCGCATCGGCACGGAGCCTGGCCCGTCGGTATCAGCGCGCTGCCCCCGTATGGGCCAGCAGGCATTGCACCAGCGCGTCGAACACCGTTTTGCAGCGCGGGCTGGCACGCAGGTCTTCGTGCATGGTGATCCAGGTTTCGAGCTGGAATGACACATGGTCGGGCAACACGGGCACCAGTTGGCGGTCGCGGCGGGCCAGCGCCACCTGGCAGAAGCCGATGCCCGCGCCGGCGCGGATCAGGGCCAGTTGCGCCAGGTCGCTGTCGGCCCGCAGGGCGAAGCGGTCGCGGCTCCAGGGGACCGCCAGGCGCTTGCCGGCGCCGCGCAGGAAGGGGGTTTCGGCGTCATGGCCGATGAGCGTGTGGCCGGCCAGGTCGGCCAGCGTGGCGGGCGTGCCGCAGCGGCGCAGGTAGTCTTTGCGCGCGTACAGGCCGATGTCGACATGGCCGACCGGGCGCGCGATCAGTTGGTCCTGCTTCGGCGGCGCCATGCGCACGGCGATGTCGGCTTCGCGCAGCAGCAGGTTCTGCACGCGGTTGGTGGGGGCCAGCTCGAGGGTCAGGCGCGGGTGTTCGCGGCGCAGGCGCGCCAGCACCGGGGGCAGCACCTCGATGCCGATGACCTCGCTGGCGGAGATTCGCACGGTGCCGGCGACACCGGGGCCTTGCGCGGCAGCCGCGCGTTCCAGGGCCGCGGCATGGCTGTGCATGGCTTCGGCGTAGCCGCGCAGGGCCAAGGCGGCATCGGTGGCCAGCAGGCCGGTCTGCGAGCGGGTGAACAGGACCTGGCCCAGGGCCCGTTCGAGCGCCACGATGTGGCGGCCCACGGTGGGCTGGGTGATGTCCAGCGCCCGCGCGGCGCCCGACAGGGAGCCCTCGGCGAGCACGGCGAGAAAGCTGCGATAGAGTTCCCAGCCGATCGGTTTGGTCATGCATAAATGTATAGCCGCAGGGCGAAGTTCGGCAATTTATTTCGTATGGCCACCGCGCCAGAATGGTCGCCATGGATTCACGGGAGATGACCATGACGATGATCGAATCGAGCCGGCCGGGCACCGCGCTGGTGCTGGGCGCCACGGGCGGCGTTGGCGGCGAGGCGGCGCGCCGGTTGCGCGACGCCGGTTGGGGCGTGCGCGCGTTGGCGCGCGGGTTGGCGACGGAAACGGCGCAGCGCGACGGTATGACGTGGCTGCGCGGCGATGCCATGAATCGCCAGGACGTGGCGCGGGCGGCGCTGGGGTGCGAGGTGATCGTGCATGCCGTCAATCCGCCGGGCTATCGCCGCTGGGGCGAACTGGTGTTGCCGATGATCGACAACACCATTGCGGTGGCGACCGCCCAGGGCGCGACGATCGTGCTGCCGGGCACGATCTACAACTATGGGCCGGATGCGTTTGCGGTGCTGCGCGAGAGTTCGCCGCAGCATCCGCTGACGCGCAAGGGCGCGATCCGGGTGGAACTCGAACGCCGCCTGCGGGCGGCCAGTGAACGCGGCGCACGCGCGCTGGTGCTGCGCGCGGGCGATTTCTTCGGCCCGCGCGCCGGCAACAACTGGTTTTCGCAAGGACTGGTCAAGCCGGGGCGGCCGTTGCGGCGCATCAGCAACCCGGGGGCGCCGGGGGTGGGGCATCAGTGGAGCTATCTGCCGGACGTGGGCCGGGCGCTGGTCGAGCTGCTGGCGCGGCGCGAGGCGCTGGCGCCATTCACCGCCCTGCATATGGCGGGGCATTGGGATCCGGACGGCGCGCGGATGACGGCGGCGATTGTGCGGGTGGCGCGCCGCCACGGCCTCGACCCGCGCGTGGCCGCGTTTCCGTGGGGATTGCTGCGGCTGGCGGCGCCATTCTCCGAGACCGTGCGCGAGCTGCTGGAGATGCGTTACCTGTGGCGTCAGCCGCTGCGCATGGACAACGCGCGCCTGGTCGGCGTGCTGGGCGTCGAACCGCATACGCCGCTGGACGAGGCGGTCGCGGCGACGCTGCGCGGGCTGAATTGCCTGCCGGCCGCGGCCTGAAGGGGGGAGGCGGCGCATCCGGCTTGCTGGCGCCGGACCGGGCCATGCACAATGGCGCCACGCGGCCGTTTGCAGCGCCGCGGGAGCGTCCGATGCCTGATTTGCCCTTTCCCGCGACGCTGGATGCCAGCGAACGCGTGACCATCGCCCACGGCCCGCACCGCGCCGAGTTCGCGCCCGGCGGCGGCGGGCGCCTGACGCGCCTGTCGACCGATGCGCACGACTGGATCGTGCCGCTGGCCGAGACGGATTGGCCGCCCGCGCAATGGCCGCGCGCCGGTTCCTATCCGCTGGCGCCGTACTCGAACCGGGTGCGCGACGGGGTGTTTACCTTTGGCGGCGCGCGGCATGCGCTGCAATCCTTGCCGGGACGGCCGCAGTCGATCCACGGCGGCGCCCTGTACCAATCCTGGCAAGTGCGGCATCTGGCCGACGATGCGGTGGACCTGGTGCTGCGCCAGCCTGCCGGTGTGCTGGGCTGGCCCTGGGCCTTCGAATGCGTGCAGCGCTACCGGCTGGATACGCGCGGCCTGTCGCTCACGCTCCTGATGATCAACGACAGCGATGCGCCGATGCCGTTCGGCTGTGGCATCCATCCGTATTTCACGGCGACGCGCGTGGCCTTGCATGCGCGGCGCATCTGGCCGGCCGATGCCGATGGCCTGCCCGGCGCCAGCCAGACCACCCACGTGCGCGAGCTGGGCCAGTCGGCCGAGGGCTGCGATACCTATCTGTCGCAGTGGGGCGGCCGCGCCACGCTGCATTGGCCGGATGGCCATGAACTGGCGCTGCACGCCGATCCGGCTTTCGCGCACTTGGTGGTCTACTCCGCGCCGGGAGCGGATTTCCTGTGCGTGGAGCCGGTTACCAATGTGGCCGACGCCTTCAATCTGGCGGCGGCGGGCGAGACGCGAACCGGCCTGCGGGTGTTGGCGCCGGGGGAACGTTTCAGCGCGTCGATGCTGCTGGCGCTGCAGGCGCCGCGCGCCGTGCGTTGACGGCGAGCGGCGATGCCGCTGGCGACGGGCGGACGCTCCGGCGATAATCCGGCAAAAACCCAATCCAGGAGTCGTGACGTGAAAAAGCTCAGCACCGAACAATTGCAGGCGGCCGCCGAAACGCTGCGCCGGGTGCAGGCCAGGCTGGCCCGTTCGGGCAACATGCCGCTGGAACCGACGATCTACGCCTGCGCCAAGGGATTCCGGCGCAACGTGCCCGACTATGTCTGGTCGTGGCTGTCTGGGCTGCTGGCGCCGCACAAGAGCCTGTCGGCCTGGATGGACGCGCACCAGCCGGGCTGGCGCGATGGCAAGATTCCGGCCGCGGCAGTGTATGCGCGTACCGAGAATGGCTGGTTCGACTGGTTGATCGCGCAACTGGAAGACGAGATCCGCGATCCGCACGCCCGCGTCCGGCGCGACGGGCGCGCCTGAGCGCCTCAGGCGCGGCGGCGGCGCGCGCGCAGGCGCCGCTGCAACAGGCAGAGGGTTTCCAGCACCGCGGCCGCCAGCAGCGCGGCCAGGATGGAGCCGAGCACCAGCTCGTCCCACATGCGCGGCGGACCGACCCGGAACTGGATGGTGTCGAACACCAGCCCGCTGGTGACGCCCGCGACGATGACGGCCTTCCAGCCGTGCAACGGCACCAGCCGCAGCATCAGCAGGGCGACCGCCACCATGCCCCAGAGCATGGGTTCCAGCGCTTGGTCGGACAGGTAGGAAATCAGAGCAAACTCCCGAAAGCGCGGCGGCGGGCTGTCGATCCGCCGCGCGCAGTCGGCTTTTTACCTCTTTCCGCGCGGCAATGCGAGACGCCCGTCCCAATTTTTGCGCCGCGCCGGGGCGTGTCAGAAGCCTTCCAGCACCACTTTGCCGCGCGCCTTGCCGCTTTCGATGAAGGCGTGGGCGCGGCGCAGGTTTTCGGCGTTGATGCGGCCGTAGTGTTCGCCCAGCGTGGTGCGCAGGGTGCCGTTGTCGATCAGCCGCGCGGCCTGGTTCAGCAGCTCGTGCTGGGCGATCAGGTCGGGCGTGTTGTGCAGCGGCCGGGCAAACATGAATTCCCAGTGCAGCGAGGCCGACTTGCCCTTGAGCAGGCGCACGTCGATGGCCGCCGGGTCGTCGATCAGCGCGATCTTGCCCTGCGGCGCGATGGCCTCGGCCAGTTGCGGGAAATGCTGGTCGGTGTGGGTCAGGCCGGCGATGAAGCCGACCTGCGGATGGCCGATGCGCTTGAGCTCCTCGGCCAGCGGGCGGGTGTGGTCGATGACGTGATGCGCGCCCAGCGCGGTGACCCAGGCCTGGGTCTCGGGCCGCGAGGCGGTGCCGATGATGGTCAGGCCGGTCAACTGGCGCGCCAGCTGCACCAGGATCGAGCCGACGCCGCCGGCCGCGCCGACCACCAGCAGGGTGCCCTGGCTTGGGGCGGCGTTGTCCAGCACGCGCAGGCGGTCGAACAGCAGTTCCCAGGCGGTGATGGTGGTCAGCGGCAGCGCGGCGGCCTGGGCGAAGTCCAGGCTCTGCGGCATGCGGCCGACGATGCGCTCGTCGACCACGTGCAGCTCGCTGTTGGCGCCGGGGCGCGTCAGGGCGCCGGCGTACCAGACGCGATCGCCGGGCGCGAACAGGCTGGTCTTGGCGCCGACGGCGCGCACGATGCCGGCGGCATCCCAGCCGATGATCTCGGGCTGGCCGTCCTTGGGCTTGCGGTTGGCGCGGATCTTCACGTCCACCGGGTTGACGGAAATGGCCTTGACCTCGACCAGCAGGTCATGGTCGCCGGGCACGGGCTCGGGCGCGGTGATGTCCTGCAGCGATTGCGGATCGGCGGCGGGCAGGTTCTGGAAGTAGGCGATGGCTTTCATGGGGTTCTCGAAATGGGAAACGGGGATCAGGCGATGGTGCGGACCACGCCGCCATCGACGCGCAGGGCGGCGCCGTTGGTGGCCGAGGACTGGCGCGAGCAGGCGTAGACGACCATGTTGGCCACTTCCTCGACCGTCGCCAGCCGGCGCAGCAGCGAGCTGGGGCGGTGCTGGGCGATGAAATCGCGTTCCATCTGCGCTTGCGCCACGCCCTGTTCCCTGGCCATTTCGGCGAAGAAGTCGACCACGCCTTCGGAGCGGGTCGGGCCGGGCAGCACGGCGTTGACGGTGACGCCGCTGCCGGCGGTCAGCTCGGCCAGCCCGCGCGAGACGCCCAGCAGCGCGGTCTTGCTGACACCGTAGTGGATCATCTCGGCGGGGATCTGCAGCGCCGATTCGCTGGAGATGAAGACGATGCGGCCCCAGTCGGCGGCCAGCATGCGCGGCAGGTAATAGCGCGACAGGCGCACGCCGCTCATGACGTTGGTGTCGAGCATGTAGCGCCAGTCGTCGTCGGTGATTTCGGTGAATGACTTGGGGGCGAAATAGCCGGCGTTGTTGACCAGGATGTCGACATCGGGATGGGCGGCGCAGATCGAGGCGGCGCCGTCGGCGGTGGACAGGTCGGCCTGCACGGTGTGGACCTGGGCGCCCGGATGCTGGCGCGCGACGGCGTCGGCGGCCTGCTTGAGCTTGTCGGCGTTGCGGCCATGCAGCACGACCTGGGCGCCGGCCTCGGCCAGGCCTTGGGCGATGGCCAGTCCGATGCCGCCGGACGAGCCGGTCACCAGGGCCTTCTTGCCGTCGAGTTCGATTTTCATGGGGGACTCCAAAAGCGTGGGGGTGACGCCATCATTACCCAGTGGCGAATGCGGAAAAACCGGCTAGCATCGGACTCAGTTTCAATGAATTTTTGAAAATGAGCCCTTCATGGTTCGGTTTGAAGACCTGCGCATCTTTGTGGCGGCGGCGGATCACGGCAGCTTTTCGGCCGCGGCGCGCGAGCTGGATTTGACGCCGGCGGTGGCCAGCGCCGCGCTCAAGCGATTGGAACTGTCGCTTGAAGCCCGCCTGTTCGTGCGTTCGACGCGCAGCCTGCGGCTGACCGGCGATGGCGAGCGCTACCTGGAGTACGCCCGCGCCGCGCTATCCAGCCTGCAGGCCGGCCAGAGCGCGCTGGCGCGCGACAAGACGGCGATCTCCGGCACGCTGTCGTTGTCGATTCCCTCGGACCTGGGCCGCCATGTGCTGCTGCCCTGGCTGGACGACTTCCAGCAGCGCCATCCGCGCGTGAATTTCCAGGTGCGCATCAGCGACCGGCTGGCCGACCTGTACCGGCAACCGGTCGATATCGCGCTGCGCTACGGCACGCCTGGCGATTCGGGCCTGGTGGCGCTGCCGCTGGGCGAACACAACCGCCGCGTGGTGTGCGCCGCGCCGGCTTACTTCGCGCGCCACGGCATGCCGCGCACACCCGCCGACCTGCGCCGCCACAACTGCCTGTGCTTCGTGCTGGGCGAGTCGCTGCACGACCGCTGGGCCTTCGAACACGAGGGCGGGGCGCTGACCGTGGCGGTCAAGGGCGACCGTGTCGGCGACGATGGCGACCTGGTGCGGCGCTGGGCGCTGGCCGGCCACGGCGTGGCCTACAAGTCGCGCTACGACGTGCTCGCCGACCTGCGCGCCGGGCGGCTGGTGCAGGCCTTGCCAGACTACATCGGCGAACCGTCGCCGCTGCACCTGCTGTGCGTGCACCGCATGCTGCTGTCGCCCGCCGTCAAGCGCCTGCGTGAATTCCTGCAGGCGCGCCTGCGGGAATTCGAGGCCGGCGCCACGCCGTGATACGCCCGCGCGCTCAGTGATGGGCGGCGGCGCGGTTGGCGGCGCGGGTGCGCGCGGCCTTTTTGGCGGCGGCAGAGCGGCCCGCCGCGCCCTTGGTGGCGGCGGCCTTTTTCGCGGCGGCCGAACGATCCGCCGCCGTGCGCCGGCTGGCCGTCTTGGACGCATGGCGCGACAGCGCGGATTTGGACGCCGGCTTGGCGCTTTCACGCTTGAGGGCGCGGGTGGTGGCGCGGGAGCGGGTGGCGGATTTTGCGTGGCCGTCGTGCGCCGCCTCGCTGTCCTGCTTGGCCTTGCGCCGGGTGGACGCGGCCGCCTTCTTCGGCGTGGGCAGGTCGACGCCGGCGCGGCGCGCCTTCGACAGGCCGATGGCGATGGCCTGCTTGGTCGAGCGCGCGCCGTGCTTGCCTTCGCGCACGTGGTCGATTTCCTCGCGCACGAATTCGCCCGCTTGGGTGGATGGGGACTTGCCTTGCTTCTTGTCGCGCGCGGCGCGTTGCAGCGTTTTCCGTTCAGGCATGACAACCTCCTGGCTTGCGTTTCAGAAGCGAGACCGGGACGCGGACGAGGCCGCGCCGACGGAACTCGTAACACCACTCTATGCCCCACGCGGTATCCTGTGTGTTCGAATGGATTGCCGGTCGTAAGCGCCGGAACCCCGCGCGCGGCCGACGATTCGCAACGCTTCCCCCTTAAAGGAGACAAGCCATGTCGAATCATGTCTACAAGCAGATCGAACTGGTGGGCTCGTCCACCAAGTCCACCGACGATGCGATCAGCAAGGCCATCGAACGCGCATCCGAAACCCTGCGGAACCTGGATTGGTTCGAGGTCACCGAGGTGCGCGGCCACATCAAGGACGGCAAGGTGGCGCATTGGCAGGTCGGGCTGAAGATCGGCATGCGCCTGGAGGACGGCGACGCCTAGCATCGCCAGCGCGCGTTGCGGGCGCGCGGCGCTCATGCCGAGGCCGCAGGCGCGTCCGCGCTGCTGCGCCTTTTTTGAGCGGTCTTTGCAAGTGCTTGTCGGATAAGCTTTTTTTCAGCTTGTCATGAGACTGTTCAGAGGTTTGTCCACATTCGATGGGGACAAGTGCGGCGGCGCGCATGCAGGGACGCCGCCTGTGCATGGCGGGCCGCGCTCGGCCCCGCCGCTGCGCCCTTATTGACCAGCAGGCGCAAGGCATTGGCGGCAAAGGGAATTTTGCCGCTGGGCGCAGGCTGTCCTCAGCCTTATCCACATTTCCCGGGGACAACCGGGAGAGTGGCGGCACGGGATTGGGCGATTCTTGAGCAGCACCTGCAGGCAGTTGATGTGCAAGGGAAAAATCCACCTGCCCTCATACTGTCCTCATGCTTGTCCACAGAATGCTGGGACAAATGCCGGCCGGGTGGGGGCAAGTCCGCGGGAGGCGCGCGAGGCAGCCCGGATACAGTGGATAAGTCCGGCGGGCATGCGCTGCGGGCGCGATTGCGCATTTTTTGACCGGCACGCGCAAGTGCCTGGCCCGCCAGGCTTTTTTTCACCTGCCCCCGGACTGTCCTCACACTTCTCCACAGCGGGCGGGGATATCCGGGCGCGCCCGCTTCGCTTGCAACCAGGCGGTTGCCGCTAGGCCGTGCCGGCTTTGGCGCCCGCCGCCAGCAGCTTGTCGCCGCCATGCTGCCTGAGCGCGGCATCCAGCGCCTTCTGATAGTCGGGCTGCGCGCTTTCGAGACGCGCCAGTCCGTCCTGGGTCAGCACGGTATAGACCCCGCGCTTGTCGTCCGGACACAGGTCGCGGATGGTGAGGCCGGCGCGTTCCAGCCGCTCGACCATGCGTGCCACCGAACTCTGGTGCAGGCCCAGGTGCGCGGCCAGTTCCTGCATGCGCAGCTCGCTGTCGGGCGAGCGGGCCAGGATTTCCAGCGCGCGGTACTCCGACAGCCCGAGCCGGTGGCGGGCCTGCAGCATGCTGCCCAGGTCGGCCTCGACATCGGCGACGATTTGAATCAGTTTGAGCCATGCATCACTTTTTCTGGACATGAGCTGTGTGCTCCCTTTGCTGGACATTCGATTGGCCATTCTCCCATATGTATGTCCATGCAAGTGGCCGGACGACCGGGGCCCGCGGGCGCAGCGCGCCCGGCGGGCCGCGGCGGATCGCCATTCAAGCGGGCTGGGCGCGCTTGCGGCCGCGCAGCCTGGCGCTGTCGGCCAGTTTCAACCAGACCACGCCGCCGATGATGACCGCCAGCCAGAAAGCCTGGGCCAGAGTCAGCGGTTGATCGAGCAGGATGCTGCCGAAGACGGCGGCGCCGACCGAGCCGATGCCGGCCCATACCGCGTAGCCGATGCCGACGTCGATGGATTTCAAGGCGACACTGAGCGCATACAGCGTCAGCAGGAAGAACACCGCGGCGGAGATCGACCAGCCCGGTACCGTGAAGGCCTGGCTGCCGCCGACGCTGAGGGCGTAGCCGATTTCGAAGGCGCTGGCCAGCAGCAGCATGATCCAGGCGCGGCCGTTGCCCGGCTTGGTTGGGTTGATGGTGCTCATGTTGGATTCCTTGTTGTGTACGGGGGAGTAAGGGTGAATAGACGGTTGCGGGGTGTCAGGCCGCGCCGCTGAGCCGCAGGCCCACCACGCCGCCAATGACCAGGGCGATGCCGACGGCCTTGCCCGGGTTCAGCCGCTGGCCGAAGAACAGGGCGCCCAGTACGACGATGCCGACGCCCGCCACCGAGGTCCAGATGGCGTAGCCGACGCCGACGTCGAATGTCAGCAGGGCCAGGCTGAGGAAGTAGGTGGCGATCGCCCCGCTGACCAGCGTGGCGGCAGTCCAGCCGAAGCGGGTGAAGCCCTTCGCGTTGCCCGCGGCAATGGCGACTGCGATTTCAAAGACCACGGCGATTGCCAGATATAGCCAACTCATGATGAAGCTCCTTGTGCAGAGGGTGTGCCCCGGGGCGGGGCGTGCGGACATTAAAATGCATGTGCATGCATATTAATGAGGATTCCGGAGTGCGTCAAACTATTTGCGCGTGCATGTAGTTCACCGGGGGGGAGCCACTGCGCCCGCGCGCTCGGACGGCGGCGGTCGATAAAAAAAGCCCCCCGACGCATCGGGGGGCTTGATCGCCCGGAGGTAGGCGGGCGATCGGCGCCGGGCGGGGGGCGGCGCCCCGGGCCCGGCAGCGGCGGCAATCAGCTATTGAACTTCTTGACCCAGTCGACGTAGCGGTCGATCCAGCCTTGCAGGAACTTGCGCGTGCCTTCGTTGGTGATGTTGTACTGGTCGTCGATCAGGCCGTCGGTGTATTGCAGGAAGACTTCGGGCGTGGTCAGGGCGATGGCGCCTTCAGCCGCCAGGATGTTGCGCAGGTGCTGCTGCATGAGGGCGGTGCCGGCGGCGCTGGGCGAGGCGCCAAGGATGCCGACGGCCTTGCCGGCCCACGAATTCTGGCCCCACGGACGAGTGCCCCAGTCGATCGCGTTCTTGATGGCGGCAGGCACCGAGCGGTTGTGCTCGGGCGACACGAACAGGATGCCCTGGGCATCGAGGATCTGTTGCTTGAGCTTGGCCGCGGGCGCGGGCAGGTTGTTCTCGTTGTCCTGGTTGTACAGCGGCACGTCGCCCAGGCTGACGTAGTCGAACTTGAAGTCCGCGGGAACCAGTTTTTCCAGTGCGCGCGCCAGGCGCAGGTTGATCGATGCGGCGCGCAGGCTGCCGACGAAGACGGCGATCTTGTAGGTGCTCATGGGGTGGGGCTCCTGTGTCGGGGATGGTCCAGTGTAGACCTGTCCTCATGATGGCTCAATGTCGGCGAACCCATAAGGTTATGGGCGGTGTTGACTTGTGTCAGGGTGCATCGGCCCGGCCCATTGCCGCAGGCGGCGCGGCCGCTTCATGCGGTCATCAGGCTGACGTGCGCCGACACCACGCGCCAGCCTTGCGGCGTGCGCATCCAGGTCTGGCTCTGGCGGCCGATGCGGTCGCTGCCATCGCGCTGGAATTCGATATGGGTGGTGGCGAAATCACGACCATAGGTGGTGATGGCGGTGCGCAGCACACGGCGCGCCAGGCCTTGCGGCGACCGGGCGGCGCGGAAGGCGCGGATCGCATCATAGCCGTAGAGGTTTTCGCCGGCGCCGTAGCGCAGTGTGTGCGGGCTGTTCCAGAACAGTTCGTCCAGCACCTCGACCTGGTTGTTGACCAGGGCGGTTTCGTAGCGGGCGAAGGCCGCGGTGATGTCGGCGACGACGTCGGGCAGATTGATGTCCATGGATTTTCTCGGGTGGCTCAGGAATGCACCGTCGTGGTGCATGGTTTAGGGTAATCACCAATATGGTGTGTGTTGCGGTGCGCAAATCCACCCTGTGCGGAGCGCCGCCAGCCGCGCGCCGGGGCGAATGCCGCGCCGCCGAGCTGGCATGCCGCTTGCTAGGGTTTACACCACATAACAGGCTGCACCTCGCTCCAGGAGTTTCATCATGTCCAGTTCCGCCGTTCCCGCCCCGGTCACCATGCTGGTGACGCGGCACATCACGCCCGAACGCTACAGCGACTTTCTCTCGTGGATGCGCCAGGGCGAAATCCTCGCCGCCGGCTTTCCCGGCTTTCTCGGCTCCGGCGTACTGCAGCCGCCAGAGGGCGGCGACCAGTACCAGATCGTGCTGCGCTTTAACGACGAGGCCAGCCTCAACCGCTGGGAACAATCGCTGCCGCGCCGCATGTGGCTGGAGCGCGGCGCCGCGCTGGTGCGGGCCAGCCACGCGCGCCGGGTCAGCGGCATGGACGGCTGGTTCGGACCGCAACATGCCGCCGGCGCGCCGCCACGCTGGAAGCAGGCCGTGAGCATCTGGCTGGCGTACTTCCCGGTGTTGCTGGCGTTCACGCTGTTGGTAAGCGAGCATCTGGCGTCCCTGCCGGTGTTCTGGCGCGCCCTGCTCACCAGCGTGACCATGACGCCGGTGATGGTGTACATCTGCATTCCTTTTGTCACGCGCCGGCTGGCGCGCTGGTTGCGGCCGCGCTGACACCGACCGCGCCGCTAGGCCGCCTGCGCGCGGCGCGTGGCATAGAGCCGGTGCAGCGTGATCTTGCGCACCGCGGCCTGGCTGTCGTCGATATGCGCCTGCAGCAGCGCCGTGGCGCGTTCGGCGTCGTGCGCCAGGATGGCGTCGAGGATGGCGCCGTGTTCCGTGTAGGTGCGGTCGATGCGATCGGGCTGGGTGAAGTCGAGCCGTCGCACGATGCGTATGCGTTCGGTGGCCGCGCGGTGCACGCGCGCGATCTCCGGGTTGCCGGCGGCGGCCACCAGATCCATGTGGAAGCGTTCATCGAGTTCCGCCAGCCATTCGCCATCGCCCGAGTGCTGGGCGGCGTCGACCCGCCAGGTATCCACCAGTGGTTGCAGTGCGCGCAAGGGGTCGGGGATCTGGCCCGGCGCGCAGAGGGCGCGCACGGCGGCGATTTCAAGCACGCTGCGCAGTTCGTAGAAATGGTCTAGCGTGTCGAAGTCCAGCGGTTTGACCAGCCAGCCGTTGCGTTGGCGGACTTCCAGATAGCCTTCGCGTTCGAGCCGGAACAGGGCTTCGCGCACCGGCGTGCGGCTGACCCGCAGGCGCTCGGCGATCTCGGTTTCGGTGAAACGGTCGCCCGGCGCCAGGCGGAATTCGAGGATGTCGTGCTTGAGCGTGCCGTAGGCCGAGTCGGCCAGGCTGCGGGGCGTGTCGATGACGGCGAATGCGGAATCCATATCCGGACCTCGGTGCGGCGGAGCTATACGGGGCGGGTGGTGGCGGTGCCGGCCTGTTCCAGCCGCCGGGCGGCCAGCAGGCAATCGGCTTCGCGCCACGGCGCGGCGATCAATTGCACGCCCAGCGGCAGGTGCGCGTCGGCGCCGATGCCGGGCCAGACCGGCGCGACACATACCGGCAAGCCCAGGCAGGAGAGCGGTTGTGTCAGCAAGCCCATGCTGGCGCGGGCCGGCAGCGTCTGGCCGGCCAGCGCCAGGCTCTGGGTGCCGATGGCCGTGGCGGGCACCGGCGTGGCCGGGGCGATCAGGACGTCGTAGTCGGCGAACAGCGCCAGCGCCTCGCGGTAGGCGCGCTGGCGCACCCGCTGGGCCTGTTGCACCCAGGAGGCCGGCACCAGGCTGCCGGCGACCAGGCGGTCGCGCGAATGCGGTTCGTAGTAGTCGTAATGGGTGACCAGGCGGCGGCGATGCAGCGCGCCGCCTTCGGCCGCGGTGATCACGAACGCGGCGGCGCGCGCCTGCGCGGCGCTGGCCAGTTCGACGCTGGCGCTGGCCCCGAGCGCGCGCGCGGCCAGTTGCACCGCCTGGCGCGCCTCGGGACCGGTCCAGTGGGCGAAGTAGCCGCCCAGCACGGCCACGCGCAGCGGACGCGCCGAGGCCAGTTCCGCCAGCACGGGTTCGACCGGACGCTGGCCGCAGGCCGCGTCCTCGGCGTCGGGGCCCTGCAGGGCGTCGTAGACCGCGGCCAGGCCGCCCGTGTTGGCCGCGAACGGACCCAGATGATCGAGGCTGCCGACAAAGGGAAACGAACCGGTGCGGGGCAGGCGGCCGAAGGTCGGCTTCAGGCCGAACACGCCGCACAGCGATGCGGGTACCCGGATCGAGCCGTTGGTGTCCGAGCCCAGCGTCAGCGGCACCAGTCCGCCGGCCACCGCCGCGGCGCTGCCGCCGGAAGAGCCGCCGGCGATTCGGCCGAGGTCGTGCGGGTTGTGGCAGGCACCGTAGTGCGAGTTCTCGGTGGTGAAGCCGTAGGCGTGCTCATCCATGTTGAGCGCGCCCACCAGCACCGCGCCGGCCTCGCGCAGGCGCGCCACCAGCGTGGCGTCGCGCCGCGCGGGCGGATTGGCGGCGTTGACGCGGCCGCCAGCCAGCGTCACTTCGTCGGCGGTGTCGAACAGGTTCTTGACGGCGTAGGGCACGCCGGCCAGTGGCGGCAACGTCTCGCCGCGCGCCCGGCGCGCGTCGATGGCGGCGGCCTCCTGCCGGGCGCGGGCTTCGGTGATGCTGGTGAAGCAGTTGTAGCGCGCATCGGCCGTGCGGATGCGCGCCAGCGTGGCTTCCAGCACCGCCGCCGCGCTGCGTTCGCCATTGCGGATTTGCCGCGCGAGGTCGAGCAGGGCGCTGTTCACGGGCGGAACACCGAAGCCGATTCCAGCTCCACCGGCAGCGCTTCGTCGATGAAAATCGAGGCGATGTCGTGGATGCGGCTGAACTGCTGCGCCACTTCGGCGGCGGCCGGCTCGCGCAGGGCATAGCCGGCCAGCGCCAGCGCGCTGCGTACGTATTGGTCGATGGTTTCCTGGGTCATGGCGGGCTCCCGGCGGGGGATGGATGGAACGGACGGATGGCGGCGCGCGGGCTTACCTGCGCACCTCGCGCTGGAAGATCTCCAGGCTCAGTTTCTTCATGCCGATGAAGCTGGGCTCGGACAGCGTCTCGACCGTGCGCGGGCGGGCGTCGCCGTAGTCCAGTATCTCGGCCACCCGCGTCGGGCGCTTGGTCAGCAGCAGCACCTGGTCGGCCAGGTACACGGCTTCCTCCAGGTCGTGCGACACCAGCAGCATGGTGGTGCCGGTCTGCATGAAGACCTCCTGCAGTTTTTCGCGGATGAACAGCGTCATCTCGAAATCCAGCGCCGAGAACGGCTCGTCCAGGAACAGCACCTCGGGTCCGGGCGCCAGCGCGCGCATGATCGAGGCCGTCTGCTGCTGGCCGCCCGACAGTTCGTAGGGATAGCGCTTGAGGTCGAACTTGACGTCGAACGAGGCCACCAGTTCTTCCACCCGCGCATCCACCTCGGCCTTGCTGCGGCCTTCCAGCCGCAACGGGTAGGCGATGTTGTCGATGGTGCGCAGCCACGGGAACATGGCCTCGCGGTAGTTCTGGAAGACGTAGCCGATCTTGGTCTGGGCCAGCGATTTGCCGTCGAACAGGATCTCGCCGGCATCGATGGGGATCAGGCCCGCGATCATGTTGATCAAGGTCGATTTGCCGCAGCCGTTGGGGCCGAACACCGAGACGATCTTGCCCTTGGGGATGTCGAGGTTGAAGTCCTCGTACAGCGGCCAGCCGGCGAAATACTTGGTCAGGCCGCGGATGGTGATGTGGGTGCCGGCCGGACCCGGCTGGAACGGCGCGGGCACGGGGGCGGGGGCGATGACGGGGTTGATGACTGTGGACATGATTATCGGCCGCTCCAATGGACCACGCGCTTTTCCAGCACCAGGAACAGAATGTTGAGAACGTAGCCGAGCGCGCCGGCGGCCAGGATCGAGGCGTACATGTCGCGCACGTTCAGCACCTGCTGGGCGTTGATGATGCGGTTGCCGAGCCCGCTGTCCGAGCCGATGAACATCTCGGCCACGATCACGATGACCAGCGCCATCGACACGCCGCTGCGCAGGCCGACGAAGGTGGGCTGCAGGCTTTCCCAGATCAGCACGTCCTTGAAGATCTGCCAGCGCGAGGCGCCCATCACCCGCGCCGCCATCACGCGCTGCTTGCGCGCGTTGATGACGCCGTAGGCGCTGTTGAACAGGATCACCAGCACCGCGGCGAAGGCGGCGATGGCGATCTTGTTCATGTCGGTCACGCCGAAGATCATCAGGAACAGCGGGATCAGCGCCGACGACGGCGTCGAGCGGAAGAAGTCCACCAGGAACTCGACGCTGCGGTAGGCCTTTTCGTTGCTGCCCAGCAGCACGCCCAGCGGCACGCCGATGACGCCGGCGATGACGAAGGCCTGCAGCGTGCGGCTGACCGAGGCCAGGAAATCGCCCAGCAGCGGACCACCGGCCATGCCCTTGGCCAGGGCCACCAGCGTGGCGCCGGGCGTGGGCAGCAGCACCGGGCTGACCAGTTGCAGGCGCACCACCAGGTCCCACACCACGTACAGCGCCAGCGGGCCGATCAGCGGCAGCAGGCGCGCGGCGGTCCAGGTGCGCGGCGGGCGCGAGACCGCGGGTGCGGCGGCGGCCGGCTTGGCCGCGGCGGCAGCCAGCGCCGGGCTGGCGCGGTTGGCGTTGCTCGCTTCCATGGTTCAGCCCTTGTACAGCATCGAGGCCACGTCCACCTTCTGCGCGAAGATGCCCTTGTCGGTGAACAGGTCGAAGAATTTCTGGAAGTACTGGATGTCGCTGGGGGTGAACTCGTTGTAGAGCGTGTAGGCGGCCAGCGGCACGGCTTCGGTCATGGGGCCTTCGATGGCGGTGTAGCCCTTCATGAAGGGGCGCGCTTCGTCGGGTTTGGTACGGATCAGCTCGATGCCGCGGGCATAGGCGGCGATGAATTTCCTGCTTTCCTCTGGATGCTTCTTCAGGAATGCGGTGGTCAGCGAGGCCGAGCCGCCGAACCACGGCGCCATCGGATCGCCCAGCACGTATTTGGCGATCACGCCCGCTTCCAGCACGCGGGTGGTGCCGTTCAGGCGGCCGACCGTGCCGGTGGGTTCAAGTGTGTAGCAGGCGTCCAACTGGCCGGCGGCGACCGCGGCCACGTGCTGGCTGATCGCCAGCTCGACCACGGTCGCCCCGGTTGCGCCGGCGCGCTCCAGTACTGCTTTGGCCAGCGTGGAATTCTGGATGCCGGGACCAGAACCGACCTTTTTCCCCTTGAGGTCTGCGATGGATTTGATGGGACTGTCTTTCGCGACGATGAACTCGTCCAGCACGTTCTTGGCGTTGCTGGGGTTGGAGGCGAAAATCCTGAACAGGCCGGGCGAGGCGATCTCGCCGATGGCCAGGTTGGCCGAGCCGGTGCCGTTGGCGCTGCCGTCGGCGCGGCCCGCCAGCATGGCTTCCATGACCTGCTGGGCGCCGGCGAACTTGAGCGCCTCGACGTTCAGGCCGGCTTCCTTGAAGTAGCCTTTCTCGATGGCCGCATAGAACGGCAGGCCGGCGGCGACCGGCCAGTAGCCGATGCGGATGACCGGACCGGACTGTGCCCGCACCAGGGCCGGCGCGGCCAGCGTGGCGGCGCCCAGCGCGGCGCCCTGCATCAGCCGGCGGCGGGTGGCGTTGAAAGCGAAGGGCGCGGGGCGTTGGGTCATGCGGAACTCCTGGTCGAAAGAGGGACGGGCGCTTGTAGACAAGCTTGCATACCAGTCATCAAGCAAGACCCGTGCCAACCTTCGCAAGCCGGTTTTTTGGCCCTGGCGGGGCGATCATGGCGCGTTGCGTGAACCATGCTGGTGCATGCGGCACCGCGGCAGGGCGTGGCCGCCGTGGCGCGCACGTTCCGCCAGGCGTAGGATGTGCGCAGGCCGGGGCTGCCGCCCCGCGGTTCCAGGAAGAAAGGCGCGCCCGCACGCGCCGCGGCGTGGATATGAATACCCGTTTTGTCGAAGCGTTTCTGTGGTCGGCCCGCCTGGGCAGTTTCCGTGCGGCCAGCGACCGCCTGCACATCACCCAGGCGGCGGTGGCAAACCGCATCGCCTCGCTCGAGGAGGACATCGGCGCGCGCCTGTTCGAACGCGATGCCAAGGAGCTGCGGCTGACGGCGGTGGGCACGCGCCTGCTGGATTATGGCGAGCGCCTGATGCAGTTGCGCCAGCAGATCCTGTCGCTGGGCCGCACCGGCGACGAGGTGTTCGGCCTGGTGCGCATCGGCGCCATCGAGACGGTGGTGCATACCTGGCTGATCGGTTTGCTGACCAATCTGCGCTCGACTTACCCGGGCATCGAGGTGCAACTGACCTCGGAAACCACGCGCGCGCTGCATCGCGGGCTGCGAGAGGGCACGCTCGACATCGCCTTCCAGACCGATCTGCTGACCGACGCCGGCATCATCAGCATGCCATGCCTGCCGATGGAGATGGGCTGGGTCGGGCCGGCGGGCGATGAAGAGACGCTGACGCTGCGGCAATTGCTGAGCGAGCCGGTGCTGACCATGAGCCCCGGCTCGCAGCCGCACGAGGCGCTCAAGGGCCTGTTCCGCGAGGCGGGCCTGCCGCTGGGCAAGGTGCACTGCGTCAGCTCGATCTCGGCGCTGGCGCGGCTGGTGCGCAGCGGTTTTGGCCGCGCCCTGGTGCCGTTGCCGCCGATCTACGAATACGTGGCGCGCGGCGAGGTGCAGATGATCCGCTGCGACGTGCCGGTGCCGCCGCAGTTGCTGGTGGTCAGCTACCTGGAGGGCGCGGGCTCGGATGCGATCCGGCTGGTGGCCGAACTGGCCTGCCGCGCCTCGGACCAGTACACCGCGTCGGCCACGCCGCCAGGATTCGCGTCCGCGCAATAGCGTTATCCCTAGGCCGGCTTTCAGTAATTCTGTTGCTGGCGTCAAAAATTACTCGTTTGGCGGGCCGGGCCGAGTCGGCCGAAGATGAGTCCCTTCCGCAATCGAAGGGATCTTCCTTTTCCATGAGCCAAGCCACCACGTCCCCCACGCCCAACGGCATGCTGTTCGTCGCCTGCGACGTCGATCCGGTCTTCGAGACCGATTTCAATCGCTGGTACGACCGCGAGCACATCGAGGAGCGCGTGCGCATCCCCGGCTTTCTGTCCGGCGCGCGCTATGTTTCGCTGTCCGGCGGCCGCAAGTATCTCGGCCTGTACCGCACGCAATCGCTGGGCGCCTTCACCAGCCCGGACTACCGCGCCGCCTTCGAGCGCCAGACGCCGTGGTCGGTGGCCAACCTGGACCGCATGCGCGATCCGATGCGCCGTGTGTGCGCGGTGCAGGCCGTGACGGGCTTCGGCAGCGGCAGCCACATCGCGGTGCTGCCGCTGGTCTATGGCGGCGATGCGGCGGGCCTGGCGGCGCGCGCCGCCGAGGCGGGAGACGTCCTGGCGCAGGCGGAGGGCTTCGTCCAGTCCTATTTGCTGGCGCCGGATGCGGCGCTCAGCGGTCCCTTGCCGCGAGAATCGATGGCCAATCGCCGCCTCGACCCGCTGTTCGTGATCGAGGCCAGTTCGGCTGCCGCCGCGAGCGCCATGGGCAAACAGGCCGCGGCCGCGTTCGGCACGCGGGCCGCCGACAACTGGCTGCTGGCTCTGGGCTGGAAGCTGGCCGCGGCCGACCTGCGCTGAGGCGCGCGCCGCGACAACGCCACACACACCGCATAGGGACAATCCAATGGCTGAGAACACTTTGCACGCGCCGGCTGCCGCGCACCGCGGCGCGTCGCCGGACAAGATGAAGAAACTGGCGATGGCCAGTTCGGTCGGCACCACGCTGGAGTGGTACGACTTCACGGTCTACAACCTGATGGCGGCGCTGGTATTCAATGCCATCTTCTTTCCGTCGTTCGACCCGCTGACCGGCACCATCCTTGCATTCTCGACCTACGCGGTCGGCTATGTCTCGCGGCCGCTGGGCGGTTTCGTCTTCGGCCACCTGGGCGACCGCCTGGGCCGCAAGTTCGTGCTGGTGGCCACGCTGGTCATCATGGGCGTGTCGACCGGCCTGATGGGCATGCTGCCGACCTACGCGCAATGGGGGGTGTGGGCGCCGGCGGCGCTGGTGGCGCTGCGCTTCGTCCAGGGCGTGGCGTTGGGCGGCGAGTGGGCCGGCGCGGTGCTGCTTTCGATGGAACACGGCAAGCCGGACCAGCGCGGCCGCAACGCGTCCTTCACGCAGATCGGGCCTTCGTGCGGCACGCTGATCGGCACCGGCTTCATCGCCCTGATCTCGCTGTGGCTCACGCCCGAGGCGTTCCAGGCCTGGGGCTGGCGCGTGCCGTTCGTGTCGAGCGTGGCGCTGGTGCTGTTCGGCCTGTGGCTGCGCCGCGGGGTCGAGGAAACGCCGGTGTTCCTGGAAATGGAACAGAAGCGCGAGACCGCCAGTACCCCGATCAAGGAGGTGCTGGCGCAACACTGGCGCCAGCTACTGGTGGCGGGCGGTTCGCGCATCGGTTCGGACGTGCTGTACGCGCTGGTGGTGGTGTTCACGCTGACCTACGTGACCACGGTGCTGCATCTGTCGCGGCCGCTGGCGCTGGGCGCCACCATGCTGGGCGCGGCGCTGAACGCCATCGCGGTGCCGCTGTTCGGCCACCTCTCGGACCGGATCGGACGGCGTCCGGTCTACCTGGCGGGCGCGCTGCTGGGCATGGCCTGGGCCTTCGTGTTCTTCACGCTGATGGACAGCGCGCATCCCGTGGCCATCTGCGCCGCCGTGGTGGTGGGCCTGTTGATCCACGCGATGATGTACGGACCGCAGGCCGCTTTCGTCACCGAGCAATTCCCGGGCCGGGTGCGCTATGCCGGCGCCTCGCTGGCCTACACACTGGCCGGCATTGTCGGCGGTGGCTTTGCGCCGCTGATCATCGCCAGCCTGTTCAAGTCGTGGAATTCGACGCTGGCGGTATCGCTGTACGTGGCCGCCGCGCTGGTGGTGACCGCCGTGTCGGTGCTGGCCGCCACGGAAACCGCCAAGGCGCCGCTGCGGCGTTGAGCGCCCGGGCCCCGCCTGCAATGTGTCCATTTCATTCGGAAAAACGTCAGGTAGCTGACTTAATTCTGAATAACAAACGAAAATTGTTTACACTCGCATCCACAAAATTCAAGTCTGGACGGGGCCGCCGCGGGGTGGACCCTGTCCACGTTACGGGAGAAAGTGATGCGCAAGTTGTTGTTGGGGGCGGCGCTGGCCGCCGCGGTGTTCGGCGGCACGGCTCACGCCGCGGCGGAGCCCAAGGCCGTGGTCGCCAATTATTCGGACCTGGCGCTGGCCGGCTATGAAGACGCGCTGACTTCCGCCAAGGCGCTGCGCGAGGCCGTCAACGCCCTGGTCGCCAAACCCAGCGCGGACACGCTCAAGGCTGCCCGCCAGGCCTGGCTGGATGCGCGCGTGCCGTACCAGCAGACCGAGGCGTTCCGCTTCGGCAACCCGATCGTCGACGACTGGGAAGGGCGCGTGAATGCCTGGCCGCTGGATGAAGGCCTGATCGACTACGTCGACGCCTCCTACGGCACCGAGAACGACGAGAACGCCTACTACGCGGTCAACGTCATCGCCAATTCCAGGATCTCTGTGGGCGGCAAGACCGTCGACGTCAGCGAGATCACGCCCAAGCTGTTGTCCGAGGTGCTGCACGAGGCCGACGGCAACGAGGCCAACGTGGCCACCGGCTATCACGCCATCGAATTTCTGCTGTGGGGCCAGGATCTGAACGGCACCAACCCGGCGCCGGCCGACCGCAAGGGCACGCCGCAGGAACGCCATGCGGGCGACCGCCCGCACACCGACTACGACGTCAAGCATTGCACCGGCGGCAACTGCGAACGCCGCATCGCCTACCTGAAGGCCGTGACCGACCTGCTGGTGAGCGACCTGGAAGAGATGGTCGGCAACTGGCAGAAGGACGGCGCCGCGCGCAAGGCGGTGGAGGAAGACCCCAAGGCCGGCCTGGTGGCGATGTTGACCGGCGTGGGCAGCCTGTCGTACGGCGAGCTGGCCGGCGAGCGCATGAAACTCGGCCTGATGCTGCACGATCCCGAGGAAGAGCACGACTGCTTCTCGGACAACACCCACAACTCGCACTTCTACAACCAGATCGGCATCCGCAACGTCTACCTGGGCGCCTACACCCGGGCCGATGGCAAGAAGCTGCAAGGCGCCAGCCTGTCGGAACTGGTCAAGGCGCGTGATCCCAAGCTGGACGCCGAAGTGCGCGCCAAGCTCGACGCCACCGTGGCCGCCATGCAGGCCATGAAGACCCGCGCCGAGACGGTCGAGACCTACGACCAGATGATCGCGGACGGCAACAAGGAAGGCAACGCGGTGGTGCAGGCCGCCATCGACCGCCTGGTCGACCAGACCCGCAGCCTGGAGCGCGTGATCACGCTGCTGGACCTGGGCAAGGTCGCCATCGAAGGTTCCGACAGCCTGGACCAACCCGACGCCGTATTCAAGTGAAGCTCGTATTCGCCGCCGTACTGGCGGCGTCGGCTCATGCCGGCGCCGCTGCCGCTCCTGCCGTGCCCGCCGGGCGTGACGATCTGAGCGCCGAGGACCTCAAGCGGGTCCTCGCCATCACCGCGCCGACCCGCGATTTCTCCAAGGCCGAGGCTTTCGAGACCATGCAGGCCGGCGCCACCACCACCAACAAGCTCATCAACGCCGACATCTTCTCGCAGCCGTCGGCCAACATGAGCTTCGAGCGGCGCCAGGAATTCCAGGTCGGCAACGGCCTGTTCCGCAAGGACTGGGTGTCCGCGCCCGCGTCCACGCAGGCCTCCGACGGCCTCGGGCCGCTGTTCAACGCGCGCTCCTGCCAGGCCTGTCACACCAAGGACGGGCGCGGCTCGGTGCCGGGCTTCGATCCGCTGGAGCGTCCCGACGCGGTGGCGCTGCTGCTGCGCCTGGCGGTGCCGGAAGGCCCGGACCGCGGCCATCCGCGCCTGGCGCCGGGCGAGATCGCGCTGCTGCCCGAACCCGTCTATGGCGTGCAGTTGCAGAACTTCGCGGTGGCCGGCCTGCCGGCCGAAGGCCGCATGGAAATCGAATACACCCCGGTCACCGTCAAGCTCAATGGCGGCGAGACCGCCACCCTGATGAAGCCGGCCTACCGCATCGACAACCTGGGCTACGGCCCGATGCGCAAGGACACGCAGATCTCGCCGCGGCTGGCGCCGCCGATGATCGGCCTGGGCCTGCTGGAATCGATCCACGAGGCCGACATCCTGGCCAACATCGGCGCCGACAAGCGCGATGGCATCGTTGGCAAGGCCAACTGGGTGACCGACGCGCGCACCGGCCAGCGCGCGCTGGGCCGCTTCAACCTGAAGGCCGGCCAGCCCACCGTGGAGCAGCAGAGCGCCGCCGCGTTCTCCAACGACATGGGGCTGTCTACGCCGCTGTTTCCCAACCACTACGGCGACTGTACGCCGGCGCAGCCTCAGTGCCTGGAGATGCCGCACGGCGCGCAGCCGCGCTTCGGGCCGGAGGAAGTGCCGGCCAAGCTGATGGACTTCGTCACCACCTACTCGACCAACCTGGCGGTGCCGCAGCGGCGCGATGCCGACGACGCCCGGGTGCTGGCCGGCAAGAAGCTGTTCTACGAGGCCAATTGCGTGGCCTGCCACGTGCCCAAGTACGTCACCAGCCGCAATGCGAAGCAGGCCGAGCATCGCTTCCAGTTGATCTGGCCGTACACCGACATGCTGGTGCATGACATGGGCGATGACCTGGCCGATGGCGTGTCCGACGGCTCGGCCAGCGGCCGCGAATGGCGCACCCCGCCGCTGTGGGGCATCGGCCTGACCAGGACCGTCAACCCCAATGCCACCTGGCTGCATGACGGCCGCGCCCGTACCTTGCTGGAGGCGGTGTTGTGGCATGGCGGCGCCGGCCAGCCGGCGCGCGACCGCGTGGTGGCGATGACGCCCGCAGAACGCGCCGACCTGATCCGTTTCCTGGAGTCGCTGTGATGGCTATCTTTGATGCACGCTGGCGTGCGCCGGTCCAGGCCCTGGCCGCGCTGGCGCTGGCCTGGCCGCTGGCCGCCGGCGCCGAATTGCCTGCCGATCTGGGCGAGCGCCTGGCGCAAGGCTACGCGCGGCCGGCGGCCGCCGGCATGGTCGCCGCCGCGACCGACCTGGAAGGCGCGCTGGTCCCGTGGTGCGGCAGGCCGGATGCGGCCGGCGCCAAGCGGGTGGAAGCGGCTTTCGCCGACCTGGCGCTGGCCTGGGCGCGGCTCGAACCGCTGCGCTTCGGACCGCTGGTGCAGGCCAACCGCTACGAGCGCCTGGCGTTCTGGCCGGACACGCGCGGCGTGATGCCGCGCCAGGTGCGGGCTGTGATCGCCGCGCAGGATGCCGACCTGCTCAAGCCGGGCGCGCTGGCCGGGCGCAGCGTGGCGGTGCAGGGGCTGCCGGCATTGGAGTTCGTGCTGTATGGCGAGCCGGCGTTGCTGACGCAACAAGACGCGCCCACCTTTGCCTACGCTTGCGGCTACGCCCGCGCGCTATCGGCCAACGTCGCCGCGATCTCGCGCGACGTGGCCCAGGCCTGGGACGGCAAGGCCGACTTCGGCCGCCAGTTCGCGCGGCCGCGGGCGGGCAATGATCTCTACCGTGACCCGCAGGAAGTGGCGGCCGAAGCGATGAAGGCGCTGTCCACCGGCCTGCAGTTCGCGCGCGACGTGAAGCTGCTGCCGGTGCTGGGCGCCTCGGCCGATGGCGCCAGGCCCAGGCGCGCCGCCTTCTGGCGCAGCGGGCTGTCGACGCGCACGCTGGCCGCCGGCCTGGACGGCCTGGCGGCGTTCTACCAGGCGGGCGGATATGCCTTGCCCAAGGGCGAGGACTGGATGGCGGGCGCGGTGCTGGCCGAACTGGGCAACGCGGCGCGCGCGCTGCGCGAGGTGCCGGCGCCGCTGGAGCGGGCGCTGGGCGATGCCGAAGGGCGCCGCCTGCTGGGGCTGGCGGCGTTGACGCTCAAGAACGCCAAGGCCATCGTTGACCAGGACCTGGCGCCGGCGCTGGGCGTGACTATCGGCTTCAATGCGCTCGATGGCGACTGAGCGCGACCGCATGATGGCCGGCATCGCTGGCAGTGTGTCGGCCGGCAACCAGCCGACGCGGCCCGCGCGGCGCGATTTCCTGGCCTGGGGCGCGGGCGGCGCGCTGGGCGCGGCTCTCGGCTGGCCGCGGCAAGCGCTGGCCGTCCCCGGCGACGATGCCCAGGCGCGCTATCTGGCCGCGCGGCAGCGCGGCGGCCGCGACGAGGCGGTGGTGCTGGATGGCGCCGGCCAGGACCGGCGCGTGGTGCCGATGCCCGCGCGCGGCCATAGTTTCGCGATCGACGCGCCAGCCGAACGCGCCGTGGTGTTCGGCCGCCAGCCGGGCTTTTTTGCGCTGGCGTTCGACCTGGGCGGCGCCCGCCCGCCGCTCGAACTGCCATTGCCGGAAAACCGCCATTTCTTCGGCCACGGCGCCTATTTCGACGGCGGCCGGCTGTTGGCCGCGACCGAGAACGACTTCGACGGCGGCCGCGGCGTGCTCGGCATCTACGATGCCACGCCGGGCGGCGGCTACCGCCGCATCGGCGAATACGATACCGGCGGCATCGGGCCGCACGAGGTGCTGTTGATGCCCGACGGCAAAACGCTGTGCGTGGCCAATGGCGGCATCCTGACGCATCCGGACTACGGCAAGCTGGAACTCAACCTGGATACCATGCGGCCGTCGTTGGCGTATCTGGACGCGGCCAGCGGCGCGCTGCTGGAGCGGGTCGAGCTGGCGCCCGAGCTGCAGCGCCTGTCGATCCGTCATCTGGCGCTGGCTGGCGATGGCAGCGTCTGGTTCGGCTGCCAGTACATGGGGCCGGCCGGCGACCGGCCGGCGCTGGTGGGGCGCCATCGGCGCGGCGCGCAGCCGGTGCTGTTCAACGGCCCGCAGGACACATTGCGCGCGATGCGCAACTACATCGGTTCGGTGGCGGCGGACGCGGCCGGCGCCGTGATCGCCACGTCCAGCCCGGTGGGCGGGCGGGTGCTGTACTGGGATGCCGCCAGCGGCCGCTGCCTGGGCGAGACCCGCCTGGCCGATGGCTGCGGCGTGGCGCCGGCGACCGACGCCGGCTTTCTCGTCAGCAGCGGCCTGGGCGCCATGGTGCGCACCGATGCGTCGGGCGGCCAGCGGCCGGTGCTGGCGCCGTCGCGCGAGCGTTCCTGGGACAACCATTTCCGCAAGGTCGCGGCCGCTTGATGCGGCCGCCGCCACGCCCGACCGGGGCGATGCGGCTCATGCGATGGCCAGCCAGAGGGCCAGGCGCCTTACAAAGCCTGACACACCGGAAGCGCGCGACGGCCCTTTCCGCAAGACGCATCTGATAAAGTTTTCGGTTGTCTTTTTTGCATGAGGGAGCGACAACGATGGAAGACGCGTTGAAGGAATTCAATGCCTGGGCCCCCAGGCTGGTGGACCTGGGCATCAATCTTCTCGTGGCCTTGCTGATCCTGGTCATCGGCTGGTGGGTCTCGGCATTGCTGGGCCGCTGGGTGCGGCGCATCGCCACGCGGTCCAGCAAGATCGATCCGACCATCGTGCCGATGTTCTACAGCACCGTGGTCTGGACGGTGCGCATCTTCACCCTGATCGCGGTGCTGGCACGCTTCGGCGTGCAGACCGCCAGCCTGATCGCCGTGCTCGGCGCCGCCGGCCTGGCCGTGGGCCTGGCGCTGCAGGGCACGCTGCAGAACATCGCGGCCGGCATCATGCTGCTGATCCTGCGTCCGGTGCGCGCCGGCGAATACATCGGCCTGAGCACGGGCGCCGAGGGTACGGTCGAAGAGGTCGGCCTGTTCCTGACGCGGCTGGTGCAGGTCGATGGCATCCACCTGACGCTGCCCAACAGCACCGTCTGGAACGCCACCATCACCAACTACAGCCGCAACAAGACGCGCCGCCTGGATATCCCGGTGCCGGTGCGCTATGGCGATGATCTGAACGCGGTGGTGTCCAAACTGCAGCAGATCGTCGCGGCTAATCCCAATGCCATGCAAGACCCGCAGCCCATGGTCAAGGTCGTCGACTACAAGGAAAACGGCGTGGTCGTGAATGTGCGGGTGTGGGCCGAGGCGGCCAAGTACTGGGATTTGCGCTGGGACCTGTATCAGCAGATCCGCAGTTCACTGGAGGCGGCGGGCTTCCAGGCGCCGATCCCGCTGCGAGAGATCCAGAATCCCAAGGCTGGTGCCGCGGCCTGACCGGCGGGCGGCAAGGCAACGGGCGTCCGGCGCAAGGCGGACGCCCTTTTTTCATTGCGCCAGCCGCGCGCCGCAATCGGCGGCGGGCGTGGCGCCGGATTCAGGCCTGCACCGCCAGCCGCGCCAGTTCGGCCTTGATCCAGCCGGCGATCTCGCGCTGGCGCTGCGCCGGCATGCGATCGATGATGGCCGTGACGCTGACCGCCAGCAACGGTTCGCCGTGGGCATCGAGCAGGGCGCAGCCCACGCCCAGCGCGCCGCGCACGGCATGGTTGCCCACCACCGAATAGCCGCGCGCGCGGGTGTTCTCGATCAGGCGGAACATTTCCTGCGGCGTCATGCCGCCGTACTCGTCCAGGCGGCTGGAGTTGCGCTCGACGATGCCGCGAGCGACGTCATCGGGCAGCGCCGCCAGCAGCGCCATGCCGCCCGAGCCCACGCCCAGCGGCTGGCGCTTGCCGGCGTAGGTCGCCAGGATCTGCACCGGATAGCTGCCGATCTCGCGATGCAGGCTGATGGAATCGTCCTCGTCGCGCACCACCAGGAACACGGCATCGCCGGTGCGGTCCGCCAGCCGCCGCAGCACCGGCAGCAACTGGCGCACGCGCGGGTCGCGCGAGCGGGTGTCGGGGTCCACCGCCAACTGGGCGCGGTATTTCTTGGTGCCCGCCACCGGCAGCACCAGGCCCGCGTCGAGCAAGGCCGCCAGCAGGCGGTAGATGGTGGGACGCTGGATGCCCGTCAGGCGGGCGATATCGGTCACGCTGAGCCCGTCGGGCCCTTGGTCTCGCAGGGCGGCCAGTACGGCCAATCCGCGCCGCAATGTGCGTGGGCCTGCGGCCGCGGCATCGCTGTCTTGCATGCAACTCTCTGAAATCTTGGGGGTTATGGCGGAATGGTTGAGGGAAAACCATAGTCCGTAGAGTGGACTCTACCTTGATGCACCGCTCATGTATAGATCAGAATGCACCATCCAATAATTCGAATCGTCCATCTAATGGACAGTATCAGCACGGAGACTATATGAAGACCGGTCACAAGCCTGGACTGCGGCGCTTTGCCGCCACGCTGTTGGCTACCGCCGCAAGCGCTTTCGCCATGGGTTCCGCCCAGGCTGCCTATCCCGATAAACCCGTCCGTATCGTGGTCGGCTTTTCCGCCGGTGGCACCACCGACGTGATCGCCCGCATCATGGCCAAGGAACTCACCGAGAGCCTGGGCCAGTCGTTCGTGGTCGAAAACAAGCCGGGCGCCGGCAGCAATATCGCCACGGACATGGTGCAGCGCGCCGCGCCCGATGGTTACACGCTGCTGTTCGTGGCGGTCACCAGCGCCATCAACCAGACGCTGTACAAGAACGTGTCGTTCGACCTGACCCGCGATTTCGCGCCGGTGGCGCTGGGCGCCAAGGTGCCGAACATCCTGGTGGTCAATCCGCAAGTGCCGGTGAAATCGGTGCAGGAACTGGTCGACTACGCCAAGAAGAACCCCGGCAAGCTGGCTTTCGCCTCTTCGGGTAGCGGCACCTCGATCCACATGGCGGGCGAGCTGTTCAAGATGAAGGCCGGCATCGACGTGCTGCACGTGCCCTACAAGGGCAGCGCGCCGGCCATTACCGACCTGATCGGCGGCCAGGTGCAGTTCATGTTCGACAACATGCCGTCGGCCTGGCCGCACGCGCAATCGGGTAAGCTGCGCGCGCTGGCGGTGACCACCGCCGAACGCTCCAAGAGCGCGCCGGACCTGCCCACCATGCAGGAAGCGGGCTTCGCCAACTTCGACGTCTCGTCCTGGTTCGGCCTGATCGCGCCGGCCGGCACGCCGCCGGATGTGATCAACAAGCTCAATGCCGCCATGGTCAAGGCGCTGGACAAGCCTGAAGTGCAGACCAGCTTCGAAAAGCTGGGCGCCGTGGGCGTCAAGACCACGCCGGCCGAGTTCGGCCAGTTCATCAAGTCGGAAGTGGAAGGCTGGGCGCCGGTGGTCAAGGCGTCGGGCGCCAAGGTCGACTGAACACGCGCTTCGCGCCGCGGCGGGACAACCGCCGGCGGCCGATGACAGGGGACGGGCGGATGCCCGTCCCTATTTTTTTGCGCCGTCGTCGCGGCGGACGCTGGCCAGCATGGCGGTGCAGACGCCGCGCATCATGTCGACTTCGTCGCGGCTCAGGGCGGCCCTGGCAAAAAGATGCCGCATGCGCGGCAGCAGCTTCTTGGGATGGGCCGGGTCCAGGAACCGCACGCCCACCAGGGCTTCTTCCCAGTGCGCCAGGAAGGCCTGCACCGCTTCGCCCGAGGCCGGCTCGGCGCCGCGCGAGGGTGTCTGCGCGGTGGAGGCGGGCAACAGCGCCGCGCCCTGGTCCACCAGCAGCGCGTAGCGCAGCTCCCAGGCCGCCAGTTGCAATGCCTGGGCCACGTTCAGCGAGCTGTACTCGGGGTTGGCCGGGATGTGGCAGATGCGGTGGCACAGCCCGATCTGGGCGTTGGTGAGGCCGGCGCGCTCGGTGCCCAGCACGACCGCGGCGCAGCTCTCGGCGGTTTCCGCCAGGTGGGCACAGGCCAGCTCTGCCGCCTGGCGGATGTCGCAGGGCGGGGGGCCGAGGTCGCGCACCCGGGCGGTCAGGGCGAACGCCAGGGTCACGGGCGCCAGCGCCTCTTCCAGGGTATCGTAGAGGCGCGCGTTTTCCAGCACATCCAGGGCGCCGCTGGCCAGGGCCACGGCTTCCGGCTGGCGGGTCACATCGGCGAATTTGGGCCCCACCAGCACCAGTTCGGAAAAGCCCATCGTCTTGATGGCGCGGGCCGCCGAACCGACGTTTCCGGGGTGGCTGGGGTTCACCATGATGAAGCGAACGCGTGAAAATGCTTGAGTCATTTAAAATGGCACGTTTGGCTTAGTGCCTTCCTGGTTTTTTGGGCCGGTTTCCCCCTGTCGGGGACGGCGTATCCGGGAGGGCGGCTAGCGGCCTACCCACCGCATACGTACGGAATTTTATGCACCCGATGCTCAACATCGCCATCAAGGCGGCCCGCCGTGCCGGCACCATCATCAACCGTGCCAGCATGGATTTGGAACGACTCAGCGTGGCTCGCAAGGGGCCGCGCGATTATGTCACGGAAGTCGATCGCGCCGCCGAGGAGTCCATCGTCGAGACGCTGCGCGCCGCCTACCCGGACCACGCGGTCCTGGGCGAGGAGTTCGGCCTGCAGGGGCCCGACCAGGCCGAATTCCAGTGGATCATCGATCCGCTGGACGGCACCACCAACTTCATCCACGGCCTGCCCAATTATGCCGTGTCGATCGCCCTGACCCAGCGCGGCCAGGTCACGCAGGCGGTCATCTATGACCCGTCGCGCAACGAACTGTTCACCGCCAGCCGTGGCAGCGGCACCTTCCTGAACGACCGCCGTGTGCGCGTTTCGGGCCGTACCCGCTACCACGAGGCCCTGCTGGGCGCGCACTGGCCCAATTCGGGCGACCTGGAGCAAGGCTCGGCGCGTTTCCGCGCCATGGCCGAAGGCAGCACCGGCGTGCGCCGCCTGGGCGCCACCGTGCTGGACCTGGCCTACGTGGCCTGCGGCCGCCTGGACGGCTTCTGCGGCGTGGGCCTGAAGCCCTGGGATCTGGCGGCTGGCAGCCTGATGGTGCTGGAAGCCGGCGGCCTGGTGGCCGACTTCGACGGCGAGCAGGGTTGGATGGATTCGGGCAACGTGCTGGCCGCCAGCCCGAAGATCTTCACGCAGATGCTGACCGCGCTGAACCCGGCGCCGGCGGCCTGACGCCGTTGCGCGTTGTTGCCCGAAAAACCGGCCGAAGGCCGGTTTTTTTCTGGCAGAGCCAGCGCTGGCGAAGGGCGGGCCGCGAGGTGTCCGGCGGGCCCGTGACGGGTGTCGGGCGCCGTCAGAGCACGCGCCGTAGGCCATCCGCACGACCCGTGTCACCGGCGTGTCACGCATTTTCCAGGTACGATTATCGGTCGTGTAACTTCTGGAGCTCCTGATGGAGTGGCTGCTGGACCCCGCTGCGTGGGTCGGCTTGCTTACCCTGGTCGTCCTTGAGATCGTCCTGGGAATCGATAACCTGATTTTCATCGCCATCCTGGCGGACAAGTTGCCTCCGTCGCAACGCGACCGCGCGCGCATCGTTGGCTTGAGCCTGGCGCTGGTCATGCGGCTGGGCCTGCTGTCGGTCATGTCGTGGCTGGTCACGCTGACCACCCCCCTGTTCTCGATCGGACCGCTGTCGCCCTCGGGGCGCGACCTGATCCTCATGGCGGGTGGCTTCTTCCTGCTGTTCAAGGGCACCATGGAGCTGCACGAGCGCCTGGAAGGCGGCCAGCACGGCGGCGCTTCCGGGCCGCGCGTGTACGCCAGCTTCTGGGTCATCGTGACGCAGATCGTGGTGCTGGACGCGGTGTTCTCGCTGGACTCGGTCATCACCGCGGTGGGCATGGTGGATCACCTGGCCATCATGATGATCGCCGTGGTCATCGCCATCGGCATCATGCTGCTGGCCTCCAAGCCGCTGACGCGCTTCGTCAACGCCCACCCGACGGTGGTGGTGCTGTGCCTGGGCTTTTTGCTCATGATCGGCTTCTCGCTGCTGGCCGAGGCCTTCGGCTTCAAGGTGCCCAAGGGCTACCTGTACGCCGCCATCGGCTTCTCGGTGGCGATCGAGGCCCTGAACCAGGTGGCGCGCCGCAACCTGCTCAAGCTGGACGCGCGCCGTCCGATGCGCGAGCGCACCGCCTCGGCCGTGCTGCGCATGCTGGGCAAGCGTCCGCCGGCCGACGAACCCGACCTGCCCAGCGCCGACGGCCCCGCCATCCCCGCCTTCGGCGTCGAGGAACGCAACATGGTCAGCGGCGTGCTGACGCTGGCCGAACGCTCGATCCGCTCGATCATGACGCCGCGCACCGACGTGTCGTGGATCAACATCGACGACGATCCCGAGACCATCCGGCGCCAGATCACCGACGCGCCGCACAGCTTCTTCCCGGTCTGCCGCGGCTCGCTCGACGAGGTGCTGGGCATCGCCCGCGCCAAGGAACTGGTGGCCGACCTGATCACCGAGGGCCGGGTGCGCCGCAACCGGCTGCGCGATCCGATCATCGTGCACGAGTCGATCGGCATCCTGCGCCTGATGGACACCCTCAAGCGCTCGCGCGGCCAACTGGTGCTGGTGGCCGACGAGTTCGGCGCGATCGAGGGCCTGGTGACGCCGATCGACGTGTTCGAGGCCATCGCCGGCGAATTCCCCGACGAAGACGAATTGCCCGACATCGTCGCCGACGGCCCCAATACGTGGAAGATCGACGGCGCGGCCGACCTGCACCACGTCGAGCAGGTGCTGGAAACCGAAGGCCTGGTCGATGACGCGCAGGACTTCTCCACGCTGGCGGGCTACCTGCTGTCGCGCTTCGGCCACCTGCCCAAGCCGGGCGACGTCTGCGAATACGAGATCCACCACGACCATTTCCGCTTCGAAGTGCTGGAAATGGACGGCCGCCGCATTGCTCTGGTGCGCGTCGAGAAGCGCGCGCCCGAGCCGCTGGACGAAGACGCCGCGCTGACCAACGACTAGATGCCTTCAAGGAAACCTTGCCATCGTGACTGATACCACGCTCTATCTCATCAAGGCCTTCATCCTCGGCATCGTCGAGGGCCTGACCGAGTTCATCCCGGTGTCCAGCACCGGCCACCTGATCGTCATCGGCGATTGGCTCAACTTCGAATCCAGCCAGGGCAAGGTGTTCGAGGTGGTGATCCAGCTCGGTTCGATCCTGGCGGTGATGTGGATCTTCCGGGCGCGGTTGCTGCAACTGATCCGCGGCACCCTGACCGGCGTGCCGAGCGAGGTGGCCTTCACCCGCAACCTGCTGATCGCCTTCCTGCCGGCGGCGGTCATCGGCGCCATCTTCATCAAGTCCATCAAGCAGGTGTTCTACCACCCCGGCGTGGTGGTGGTGACACTGGTGCTGGGCGGCCTGATCATGCTGTACGTGGAGCGCCGCACCCGCCACACTCCTGGCGACGTGCCGGGCGCGGCCGACGACACTGCCTCGGACGAGCGCGCCACCGCTCGCACCCTTGAGCAGATCACCTGGAAGCAGGCGCTGGGCGTGGGCGTGGCGCAATGCCTGGCGATGATCCCGGGCACCTCGCGCTCGGGCGCCACCATCATCGGCGGCATGATCGCCGGCATCCAGCGCAAGACGGCCACCGAGTTCTCGTTCTTCCTGGCCATGCCGACCATGCTGGGCGCGGCCGTGTACGACATGTACAAGAACATGGATCTGCTGACCCAGCACGACCTGTCAGGCATCGCCGTGGGCTTCGTGGCGGCCTTCCTCAGCGCGATCGTGGTGGTGCGGGCGGTGCTGCGCTTCGTGGCCAATCACACCTACCGGGTGTTCGCCTGGTATCGCATCGTGTTCGGTGGCGTCGTGGCCGCCTGGATCCTCACCCGCTGAGGCCGGCGCCGCGGGCGTTGACGAAACAAAGGGCCGCGTGCGATACGCGGCCCTTTGCTTTGGGTCGGTGCGGCGGGGCCGCCTGGCTAGGCGGCTGTTTCCAGGTCGTAGAACTGCGGCCCGTCGCGGTCGATGACCAGCCATCCGCCACGCGGCGGCGAAACGTGGTCACAGTCCCAGTCGGGCAGCACCCAGCGCTCACGCTTGCCGCCGTCGACCTCCAGCACGTGGCGGGCGGGGCGATGCGTGTGCCCGTGCACCATGATGGCCACGCCGCTGTCGCGGAAGGCCTGTTCGACGGCGCCGGCATTGACATCCATGATCTCCATGGACTTGCCCTGGTTGGCCATCTGGCTTTCGCCACGCGCCTGCTGCGCCATCGCCAGGCGCTCGGGGATGGTCTTGGCCAGGAAGGCGGCCTGCCATTGCGGGTTGCGCACCATCTGGCGGAACTGCTGGTAGGCCGCGTCGTCGGTACAGAACTCGTCGCCGTGGGTCAGCAGCACATCGCCAAAGTCGGTCTGCAACAAAGCTGGCTCGGGCAGCAGCTTCGCGCCGACGGCGTTGGCCAGCTCCTCGCCGATGAGGAAGTCGCGATTGCCGCGGCCCAGCCACAGCGGGATGCGGCTGGCGGTGGCGCGCAGCGCGGTCAGCGCCGTGGCCAGCCAGGGCGGCGCGGCGCGGATCACGTCGTCGCCGATCCAGGCGTCGAAGATGTCGCCCGGCAGCACCAGGGCGGCGGCTTCTTCCTCGGCCGCCCGCAGGAAGGCCAGGAAGGCCTCCGCCGTGGCCGGCGTGGCCGGCCCCAGGTGCAGGTCGGATGCCAGCCAGATCGGGCCGGGCAGGGCGATCTTATTCAAGAACTTCGGCCTTCTCGATGATCACGTCGTCGTTCGGCACGTTCTGGTGGAAGCCCTTGTTGCCGGTCTTGACGCCCTTGATCTTGTCGACCACGTCGGTGCCTTCGGTAACGGTGCCGAACACGGCGTAGCCCCAGCCGTTCGGCGTGGGCGCGGTGAAGTTCAGGAAGTCGTTGTTGGCGACGTTGATGAAGAACTGGGCGGTGGCCGAGTGCGGGTCGCTGGTGCGGGCCATCGCCACGGTGTACTTGTCGTTCTTCAGGCCGTTGTTGGCCTCGTTCTCGATCGGGGCATGCGTTTGCTTCTGCTTCATGCCGGGTTCGAAGCCGCCGCCCTGGATCATGAAGCCATCGATCACGCGATGGAACACCGTGCCGTTGTAGAAGCCTTCCTTGACGTAGGTCAGGAAGTTCTCGACAGTCTTGGGCGCCTTGGCGGCGTCCAGGGTGATGACCATGTCGCCTTGGTTGGTGTGAAGCTTGACGCGGGGATTGGTGCTCATGGCTTTGGTGCCTTCAGAGGTGGAGTGGGAGGGGGCGGCCGCGGGCGCGGCGCTGACGAGCGCCGGAGCAAACGCCAGCGCGAACGAGCACGCCGTCAGGCGCAGCAGGTTGAGAGGGGAATAGCGGGACATCATTTGTGTTGCCTATCCTTTAGCATGGTTTCGACTTCGCGGGCCTTGTCCTGCATGCCCGGCACGCCTTCCTTGGCGGCCTGCCTGTAGGTGCGCAGGGCCAGCAGCAGTTGCAGGTCGCCCAGGTTGGCGCGCGCGGCGGCGTAGCCCGGGTCGGCGCGCAAGGCCATTTGCAGGGCGTCCTGCGCCTTTTCAAGTTCGCCCCGGCTGGCATATAGAGCCGCCAGGTTGTTCCAAGGTTCCGGCAGCTCGGGGAAGCGGGTCGTCATCTCGGTGTAGATGTCGATGGCCTCGGCCTTGCGGTCGAGCTGGGCCAGGGCGCGCGCGTGCTGGAACATCAGTTGCACGTCGGTGCCGCGCTGGTCCTTGATCTCGGCTTCCCGTTTTTCGATCATCGCCAGGGCTTCGGCGTTGTCGCCGCGGTTCAGCAGGCGCTCGATATGAGTCGTGATCTGCGAGGCGGAGGGCTGCAGGCGGGTGTCCACGCTGGGCTGGGCCGCCTTGAGCAGATTGGCCAGGCCTTCCCAGCCGCCCTCGGGCGGAATCGGGTCCAGGGTGGTGCGGCGGGCATTGGGGTTCTCGCCCGAGCCGCCGGCCATGGATTGGGCCTGGGCGCCGGCGAACGGCGAGCCGGCCATTGCCAGGGCGAGCAGGGCGACGCAAAAACGCGGCTTGAGAGTCACGTGGGCATCCGTTAAAAGTCGTGGCCGGCAGGCGCTGACGCGCGCGACCGGGCCGCTTGCTATACTTGACGACCGCCATTTTAGCCTTGGTTGAGTTTTTGGCTCGACATTGGGTAAAAGGGGGCCTGCCGGAGCAGATGAGGGGTTGCTGCCAGAGCAGATGCCGAAGCACGGACCGGGGGCTTGCCTACCTCTGGCCAGCCCGGAAGGTATCGTCCTTCGGGCGCAACCTTTTCCGCGGCCGCCCCGGAAAGAACTGGATCACATCACTCGCGCCATGCTGCAAATCTACAACACGTTATCGCGTACCAAAGAACCGTTCAAACCGGCCCAGGCCGGCCAGGTGCGCATGTACGTGTGCGGCATGACCGTGTACGACTTCTGCCATCTCGGCCACGCCCGCATGCTGGTGTCGTTCGACGTGGTGCAGCGCTGGCTGCGCGCCAGCGGCCTGGCGGTCGACTACGTGCGCAACATCACCGACATCGACGACAAGATCATCCGCCGCGCGGTCGAGACCGGCCGCCGCATCGGCGAGGTCACCGAGTTCTACATCGCCGCCATGCACGCCGACGAGCGCGCGCTGGGCGTGGCCTCGCCCGACCGCGAGCCGCGCGCCACCCAGTACGTGGGCGAGATGCTGGACATCATCGGCAAGCTCGAACAGAAGGGCCTGGCCTACCAGGCCGACGACGGCGACGTGAACTACGCGGTGCGCGGCTTCGAGGGCTACGGCAAGCTGTCCGGCAAGACCCTGGACGACCTGCGCGCCGGCGAGCGCGTGGCGGTGGGCTCGGCCAAGCGCGACCCGCTCGACTTCGTGCTGTGGAAGTCCGCCAAGGAAGAAGAACCCGCCGATACCAAGTGGGAATCGCCCTATGGCCTGGGACGTCCGGGCTGGCACATCGAGTGCTCGGCCATGAGCAAGTCGCTGCTCGGCCTGCCGCTGGACATCCACGGCGGCGGTCCCGACCTGAAATTCCCCCACCACGAAAACGAGATCGCCCAGACCGAGGGCGCCTTCGGCGGCGTGCTGGCCAACATCTGGATGCATTGCGGCCCGCTGATGGTCGATTCGGACAAGATGTCCAAGTCGCTCGGCAACTTCCGCACCATCCGCCAGACCATCGCCCAGGGCGAACCGGCCGCCGACGCGGCCGACTACCGCGTCAACCCGCGCGAGGCCGAGATGGTGCGCTTCTTCATCGTGCGCAACCACTACCGCAGCCCGCAGAACTACACGCCGGACAACCTGGTCGACGCCCAGAACGCGCTCGACCGCCTGTACCAGGCGCTGCAGAACGTGGCGGCCGACGACCAGGGCATCGACTGGAACGAACCCCAGGCGCAGGCCTTCAAGGCCGCCATGGACGACGATTTCAACACCTCCGGCGCGATCGCGGCCCTGTTCGAGCTGGCCTCCGAGGCCAACCGCGGCAAGCGCGCGCGCAGCGCCGGCCAGCTCAAGGCCCTGGGCGGCCTGCTGGGCCTGCTGCAGCAAGAGCCGGCGGCCTATTTCCAGTCGTCCACCCGCTACTCGGCCGCCGGCATGGAGCAGGGCGCGCGTCCCGAACTGGATGCCGCCGCGATCCAGGCCCGCATCGACGCCCGCGCCGCCGCCAAGGCCGCCCGCGACTTTGCCGAGGCCGATCGCATCCGCGCCGAATTGCGCGAAGCCGGCATCGAACTCGATGACAAACCCGGCGGCCTGACGCAGTGGCGTCGGGCGTGACCCCCCTGGATACGCCAGACATGTCCATCGCCGCCACCGAGATTCCCAAGCCCGACTATTGGGAAGCCGCCGTCGCCCACCTGATGCGGCGCGACCGCATCCTGAAAAAGATCATTCCCCAGCACCCCGAGGTCTGGCTGACCTCGCGCGGCACGCCATTCGTGACGCTGGCGCGCGCCATCATCGGCCAGCAGGTCTCGGCCAAGGCGGCCGACGCCGTCTGGGACAAGTTCCTGGAAGCCGCCGGCAAGCGTCCCACCCCGGTGGCGGTGCTGCGCGTCGGCCTGGAAGGCCTGCGCGCGGCCGGCCTGTCGCAGCGAAAGGCCGAATACGTGCTGGATCTGGCGGTGCATTTCGGCGAACGCCGGGTGCACCCCGAGAAATGGGCGGCCATGGACGACGAGGCCGTCATTTCGGAATTGACCGCCATCCGCGGCATCGGACGCTGGACGGCGGAGATGTTTTTGATTTTCAATCTGCAGCGGCCCGATGTCCTGCCGCTGGATGATCCTGGGTTGCTCAAGGCAATCTCGCTACACTATTTCAGCGGCGAGCCTGTCTCGCGCTTCGAGGCTCGCGAAGTCTCGTTGGCGTGGCAACCCTGGCGTACCGTGGCAACCTGGTATCTGTGGCGCAGTCTGGAACCGACGCCGGTCCAATACTGACGCAATCCAGGTCGCCCATCTACGGAACCACACTACATGCGCAATACATTTCTGGAATTTGAACAGCCGCTCGCCGAGCTTGAGAACAAGATCGAGCAGCTGCGCTATGTGCAGGCCGATTCGGCGGTGGACATCTCCGACGAGATCGGACGTCTGCAGCAGAAGAGCCAGTCGCTGGCCAAGGAAATCTACGCCAAGCTCACGCCTTGGCAGACCGCGTTGGTCGCGCGCCACCCCCAGCGCCCCTATACGCTGGACTACGTGCGCGAGATCTTCACCGACTTCCACGAGTTGCACGGCGACCGCATGTACGCCGACGACCAGTCCATCGTGGGCGGCCTGGCGCGCTTCAATGGCACGCCCTGCATGGTGATCGGCCACCAGAAGGGCCGCGACACCAAGGAACGCGCCGCGCGCAACTTCGGTATGCCGCGTCCGGAAGGCTACCGCAAGGCCCTGCGCCTGATGCGCCTGGCCGAGAAGTTCGGCATTCCCGTGTTCACCTTCGTCGACACCCCGGGCGCCTATCCCGGCATCGGCGCCGAGGAACGCGGCCAGTCCGAGGCCATCGGCCACAACCTGTACGCCATGGCCGAACTGAAGGTGCCGGTGATCGTCACCATCATCGGCGAAGGCGGCTCGGGCGGCGCGCTGGCGATCGCCGTGGGCAACGCCGTGCTGATGCTGCAGTACGCCACCTATGCGGTGATTTCGCCCGAGGGCTGCGCCTCGATCCTGTGGCGCAGCGCCGACAAGGCGCCCGAGGCCGCCGAGGCGCTGGCCATCATCGCCCCGCGCCTGAAGGACCTGGGCCTGGTCGACCGCGTCATCAACGAGCCCGTGGGCGGCGCGCACCGCGACCCGCGCGTCATGGCGCGCCTGCTGCGCCGCGCGCTGGGCGATGCCCTGCGCCAGTTGCAGGGCATGACGCCCGAGCAACTGGTGGAACAGCGCGTGCAACGCCTGCTGTCCTACGGCGCCTTCCAGGAAGTGCGCGCCTGAGCGAAGCGCGCGCGCCGGCCTTGGCCGGCGCCGCGGCCGCTTCCGGCCCGCGCCCGCCGCCATGACTTCCCGCCCCACGCCCGTTTCGTCCGCCGCGGGGGCCATCTTTCCCCATCCCGTTTCGCCCGACCTGGCCGCTGCCCTGCGCCGCGCCCTGCAGGCCCTGCCGCAACCGCCACGGCGCTTCGCCGTGGCCGTCAGCGGCGGCGCCGACTCGGCCATGCTGGCGGTCCATGCCGCCGCCGTGGCGCGGGAGCTGGGCGCCGGCGTGGTGCTGCTGCATGTGCATCACGGCCTGCAGGCCGCCGCCGATGGCTGGCGCGATCAGGTCCAGGCACTGGCCGGCCTGCTGGGGCTGCCGCTGCGGCAGGCTCGCGTCGAGGTCGACGCGGCCGGCGGCAAGGGCATCGAGGCCGCCGCGCGCGACGCCCGCTATGCCGCGCTGGCGCGGCTGGCGGACGAGGAGGGCGTCGGCCTTGTCCTGCTGGCGCACCACCGCAACGACCAGGCCGAGACCGTGCTGCTGCGCCTGCTGCGCGGCACCGGGCTGGCCGGCATGGCGGCCATGGCGCCGCTGACATCGCGCGGTGGCCTGTCCTATCTGCGGCCCTGGCTCGATCAGGACAGGCAAACGATCCTGCAAGCGGCGCGGCAATTCGCCGACGCGACCGGCTGGCAGCCGGTGCAGGACCCGACCAACGCCGATCCGCGCTACACCCGCGCCGCGCTGCGCGAGCTGCTGGCGCCGGTGCTGGATGCGCGCTGGCCCGGCTGGCGCGCCATTACCGCCCGCCATGCGCGTCATATGGCCGAGGCCGGCGAGATCCTGGCTGAGGTGGCGCGCGAGGATCTGGCCGGACTCGAACCCGGGGCGGACGGCGCCAGCTTCTCGCTGGCGGCATGGCGCGAGCTGTCGCCTGCGCGGCAGGTCCATGTGCTGCGTCACTGGCTGGAGCGCAATGGCGCGCGCATGCCGACCGAGGCACGCATGAACGATCTGCTGCGGCAGTTGCGAGGGCTGCACAGCCTGGGGCATGACCGTCAACTGCGGGTGCAGCAGGCCGGCCACGTGATCCGCTGCCATCGCGGGCGGGTCTGGATCGAGACGCGCGCGGACATGGATTCGCCGGCGCCAGGCCCGCGCAAGGCCGGCCAGCCGGGCATCGAATGACGCCGGGACGCGCAAATCCACCCGCAGGCATGGCCGCCTTCTGGCCGAAACGACATTTTTCCGGAAAAAACGACCGTTCCGTGGAAAGAAAATTCCATGGTCTGCGCAAATTTTTACCGTCGGGATAGAATATGAGGTTTTGCCCGTCACGACTCTTGCGGCGGGTTTCCAGCCAGAGTACGAGATGTCCCTGATCGTTCATAAATATGGCGGTACCTCGATGGGCTCGGTCGAGCGCATCCGGAACGTGGCGCGACGCGTCGCGAAGTGGCACGCCGCCGGCCACCAGGTTGTCGTGGTGCCCTCGGCCATGGCAGGCGAAACCAATCGCCTGCTGGGCCTGGCGCGCGAAATCACGCCCCAACCCGACGCGCGCGAGCTCGACATGATCGCCGCCACCGGCGAGCAGGCCAGCAGCGGGCTGTTGGCCATCGCGCTGCAAGCCGAAGGCGTCGCCGCCCGCAGCTACGCGGGCTGGCAGGTGCCGGTGCGCACCGATTCGTCGTTCACCAAGGCCCGCATCACCTCGATCGACGACGCCCGCATCCGCGCCGACCTGGACGCCGGCCGCGTGGTCATCGTCACCGGCTTCCAGGGCGTGGACCCCGAGGGCCACATCACCACCCTGGGCCGGGGCGGCTCCGACACCTCGGCCGTGGCCGTGGCGGCCGCGCTCAAGGCCGACGAATGCCTGATCTATACCGATGTGGACGGCGTCTACACGACCGACCCGCGCGTGGTGCCGGAAGCGCGCCGCATGGCCGTCATCTCTTTCGAGGAGATGCTGGAAATGGCCTCGCTGGGCTCCAAGGTCCTGCAGATCCGCTCGGTCGAATTCGCCGGCAAATACCGGGTGCCGACGCGGGTGCTGTCCTCGTTGACCGACCCGCTCATCCCGCTCGACCAGGAAATGTGTTCGGGCACGCTGATTACTTTTGAGGAAGACGAAAAAATGGAAGCCGCCGTTGTCTCCGGCATCGCCTTCAGCCGCGACGAAGCCAAAATCACCCTGCTGGCCGTGCCCGACAAGCCCGGCATCGCCTTCTCGATCCTGGGTCCGGTCGCCGCCGCCAACATCGACGTCGACATGATCGTGCAGAACCAGTCCGTGGCCGGCACCACCGACTTCTCGTTCACCGTGAACCGCAACGAGTTCGCGCGCGCCGTCGACCTGCTCAAGCGCGAAGTCATCCCCGCCGTGGGCGCGCGTGAGCTGTCGACCGACGAGAAGGTCGCCAAGGTCTCGATCGTCGGCATCGGCATGCGCTCGCACGTCGGCGTTGCGAGCCTGATGTTCCAGACCCTGTCGCAAGAGGGCATCAACATCCAGATGATCAGCACCAGCGAGATCAAGACCTCGGTCATCATCGACGACAAGTACATGGAACTGGGCGTGCGCGCGCTGCACAAGGCCTTCGGCCTGGACCAGGCGCCCGCCGCCAAGGCCTGAGCGCAACGGCTTCGGCACGTTTTTTTCCCGCCCGCGGCCCTGCCGCGGGCAACAGTGTAAAAAGTCGTGCTAGAATCTCGTTCTCTTCGGAGATGTGCCCGAGAGGCTGAAGGGGCTCCCCTGCTAAGGGAGTATGTGGCTAAAAACTGCATCGTGGGTTCGAATCCCACCATCTCCGCCAGATTTCCGGCCTGGTCCGCCAGGCCGGTAAAAAACCCGCAGAACTCACGTTCTGCGGGTTTTTTTTGGTCCGAGCCCGGCGGGCCTGGAGCCGTGCGCCCCTGAGGCAGGGCGCGGCACCAGCGCCGCGCGGCCTTGCGGGCCGCCTGCCGCGCTTTGAGAATATTCTTGGCTTGGCCATGCGGACGGAAATCTATGATCGCCGCATGATGGTAAATCCCCGTTCCCGGGAAGCATTGACGGCGACGGCCCCTGGCCTGCCGATGCTTCTGTTGCACATGTTTGCCGTGGCGCTCACGGCGTGCATCCTGGTGGGAACGGCGCTCTACGCCTATTGGTCCTTCACCGGCGAGGTCTCGAAGTACCGCCGCCGCATGAATGCAGGCGCCTACAACGCCCAACTGTATTTCGACCAGCGCGAGGCGCTGCTGCGCTCGGTGGCGGCCTCGGCGGTGCGCAACACCGACCACATGCCGGCCGCGCGCACGCCCAGGACCTTCGGCGCCACCGGCCAGATCAGCGTGACGCCGCTGGTCGACGCCACCGGCAGCTACGAATGGGCCCTCGTCCTGACGCCGCGCGATCGCGCCAACGTGGCGCAATTGCGCGCCCACATCGTCTATGCGCCGTCGGCGGACGAGGCCGTCACGCGCCTGCCGGTCCGCGCCGACGGCGGTTCCGCGCCCATGTCGATCGAAACCGCCCGCTGGCTGGCGCAGGCCTTGCGCCTGCGCGACGCGCGGCCCGGGCCGGACGGCCGCACGCCGATCGTCTGGCTGCGCCCGCCCATGGACGAGGCCAACCGGTTGTTCTTGTACACCCCCGCTGACGTTGCCGGCGAGGAACGCACCTGGATCGGCCTGGAGGTCGGCGGCCTGGGCAGCATGGTCGAGGCGGAATGCGCCAGCGACGGCGCCGGCTACGCGTTGTACGACGGCCATGGCGCCATGGCGCTGCACGGCGGCCACCTGCCATCGCGGGCGGACGAGACGCCGGCCCTGCTGTCGCGCGATTCGTTCCACCTGCGGGGCGACGGTTGGTGGCCGCAGACGCTGGTGCTGGTCAAGTCGGTCGGCGAGGCCGGCTGGCGGCTTGCCTACTACGTGCCCATCGGCGACCTGCTCGAAGACGGCGCCGGCGCGTTCTGGGCCGCCGGCGCCGTGGCCATGGCGCTGATCCTGCTGGTGCTGCTGGCGGTGCGCCACATCCGCGACCGGCTGGTGCGGCCCGCGCGGCGGCAGTACGAGGCGCTGCTCGACAGCGTGGCGCTGAACCGCAAGATCGTCGACGTGGCGCCGGTTGGCCTGTGCCTGCTGCGGCGCGCCGACGGCGCCCTGTTGCTGTCGAACGCGGCCGCGCGCCAGTGGCTGGGCGAACAGGACCACTGGCGCCAGGCCCTGTCGCGCGCGGACGCCAGCACCGCGGGCGAGGAATACACGCTCGCCGATGGCCGCAGCGCCTACGTGGCCTTCGCCGCCACCACCTACCAGTCCGAAGACGTGGTGCTTTGCGGCATCAGCGACATCACCGCCCAGAAAAACGTCGAGCGCGCGCTGCGCCAGGCCAAGCAGGCGACCGACCGGGCCAGCGAATCCAAGGCGATGTTCTTCGCCACCATCAGCCATGAAATCCGCACGCCGCTCTATGGCATCCTGGGCACGCTCGAGCTGCTGGCCCTGACCGGCCTGAGCGCCCAGCAACAGCAGTATCTCGGCACCATCCAGCAATCGTCCTCGACCCTGCTGCGCACCATCAATGGCACGCTCGACCTGTCGCGCATCGAGGCTGGCCGCGAGGAACTCGACATTGCCGCGTTCTGCCCCGCGGACCTGGCCGAGCAGGTGATGGCTAATTACGCGGCGCGCGCCCGCGCCAAGGGGCTGGATGTCTACGCGGTCACCGAGGTCGGCATGCCGATGACGATGCTGGGCGATTCGATCCGCATCCTGCAGATCCTCAACAACCTGGTCAGCAATGCCGTCAAGTTCACCGAAGCCGGCCGGGTGGTGCTGCGCGCCTGGGCCACGGCCGATGGTTCGGGGCGCGCGCGCCTGCGATTCCAGGTGGCCGATACCGGCCCGGGCATCTGCGAAAGCCACCGCGCGCGCCTGTTCGAGCCGTACTTCCGCGTTCCCGCCGGCCACGACGGCGATATCGCCGGCACCGGGCTGGGGCTGACGATCTGCCGGCGCCTGTCGGACCTGATGGGGGGCACGCTGTCGGTGGTGAGCGAGGAGGGGTTGGGCACCAGCATCTCGTTCTGCCTGACGCTGGAAACCGGCGACGCGGCCGCCGGCCCGCCGGTGGCGCTGCAGCCGCGGCCGGTATACGTGGATGGCGCGGTGCCGGAAGTGGTCGACAACGTGCGCGGCTGGCTCGACGCCTGCGGCGCGATCGCGCTGCCGTACCGCAGGGCGGCCGATGGCGCCGAGCCGGACGGAGCGGTGCTGGTGCAGACCTGGCCGCCGTCAACCCCGGAGCCGCGCTGGACGCACCAGCGCGTGCGGGTGTTGGCGCCCGGCGCGCAACAGGACGCCTTCATGGCCAGTGCCGCCGGCGGCGTGGCCAGCGCCTTCAATCCCGTGAGCATCTGCCGCGCGGTGCAGATGGCGCAGGACGGCGTCGAGCGCGGCGCGCTGGGCGCGGACGGCGCACCGCAACGGCCGCTTGGGCTGCGGGTGCTGGTGGTCGAGGACAACGTCATCAACCAATTGATCCTGCGCGAGCAGCTCGAACACCTGGGTTGCGTCGCAACGCTGGCCAACAACGGTGACGAGGCGCTGCGGCAGTGGCGCGAGCAGCCCTTCGACCTGATCCTGACCGACCTGAACATGCCCGTCGTCAATGGCTATGAACTGACGCGGGCGCTGCGGGACGGCGGCCACGCCGGTCCCATCATCGGCCTGACTTCCAGTTCGGCCGCCGAGATCGCGCAGCGCGCGTTGGCCGCCGGCATGAGCCAGGTGCTGTGCAAGCCCTTGCCTTTCATGGTCCTGGCCCAGACCCTGCACGGCGTTGCAAAGGATATGACGTGAAACAGCTCTCCGATTACAAAGTGCTGGTCCTGGACGACCACGCCCTGCAATGCCTGCACCTGCGCGACCTGCTGCAGCATGCCGGCTTCGGACAGGTGGATACGGTCGGAACCGCCGCAGAGGCGCTGGCCCGCATCCGCGCCGAGGGCTACCACCTGGTGCTGATGGACATCAGCATGCCGGGCATGGATGGCGTCCAGTTCATCCACGAACTGGCCCGCCTGAACCTGCGACCGATCCTGGCCGTCGCCACCGCATGCTCGCGCCGCATGGCCAACAGCGTCGGCCTGATGGCCAAGGAAAACGGCTTTTCGATGTTGGGCACCTTCGTCAAGCCCGTCACCGGCGAGCAGATCGCCGGCCTGGCCGAACGCCTGCAGCGGCGCCTGGCACCGGAGATGGCCGGCGCGCCGGCCGGGCCGGCCGACCACGGCCACCTGCTGGATCGCGACAGCATCGAATGCGCGTTGCGCGACGGCAGCATCCAGGCCTGGTTCCAACCCAAGAAATCGCTGGCTTCCGGCGCCATCGTCGGCGCCGAGGCGCTGGCGCGCTGGCAACACCGCGGCCTGGGCCTGCTGCTGCCCGGCGCGTTCCTGCGCCCGCTGCGCGGGCACGGCCTCGACCGCCTGCTGCTCGGACGCATGATCGAGGACAGCCTGGCGGCTTATCGTGCGTGGCGCCAGCGCGGCTTTCGCGTGCCGGTCTCGATCAACCTGCCGGTCAGCCTGCTGGATCACCCGCAATTGCCGGATGAGCTGCATGACCAGGTCACCGATGGCGGCATTCCCGCCGAGGACGTAACATTCGAACTCCTGGAAGACGACATGACGGTGGCGCCCGGCAATTACTACATGGGCGCGAGCCGGCTGCGGCTGAAGGGGTTCGGCCTGTCCCAGGATGATTTCGGCAAGGGCTATAGTTCGATGTACAGCCTCATTTCCACGCCGTTTACCGAGTTGAAGATCGACCGCGCCTTCGTGCATGGCGTGACCCGTGACGAGGTGCGCGCGGCCGCGTTGGTATCGTCGGTGCAACTGGGGCGGCAACTGGGGTTGCTGGTTACGGCCGAGGGGGTCGAGACCATGGAAGACCTGCAATTCCTGCGCCGCATCGGCTGTGACTGCGTGCAGGGCTTCCTGATTTCGGCGGCGGTGGACCTGGCGGCATTCAATGAACTGCTGGCCAACGAACCCAGCCACCATGGCGAGCCGCGCCCCGCCGTTCCGCACGAGCCACCAGCGGGCCCGCGGTTCGGCGTCAACGGGCAACCGGGCCTGTACGGGACGCCCATTCGTGTGAACCGGCCCTAGAAGCACCTATGAAACTGGATACGCCGCTCATCAAGGTCATCCGCGCATCTCGCCGCCTGAACATCGCGCTGTTCGGCGCCTTGCCATTGTTGCTGGCGCTGGGCGGTTTGCTGTATTGGGGAAGCCAGCGCATCCTGCAACAGGAAGAAGAAAAGCTGCGGGTCGACTTCACCGTGCTGGTTGGTTATATCCATGCCCACGAGAGCGTGCTGCAGGGCCTGTACGCACAGGGCCTGAACCCCGATGGCCGGCGGCTGGTGGCGCCGACGCCGGTCAGCGAGACCACGGGAATCGACCGCGCCTCGTGGGCATTCTTCGACGGCCAGCATGCCATTGCCGCCATGCCCTTCTCGCTGCTGTGCCAGAGCCCCGACTCCTGCCCCGTGAGCAACGGCATTTTCACGGGCATCGGCGGGTATCTCTCGGATTTCTATTCCACCCGCTGGGCGGCGTCGGTGTATCCGGCGGCGCCGCTGTTCGTCATTTCCCCGAGCCAGCAGGTCAGCCTGAGCGTGCCGGCGATTTCCACCGCGGCCGGCTACGAGCCGCTGACCCGGCAGACATTCCTGTCGGTGGTGGCGACGGTGCAGCAGGCCGCCGGCGGCGCCGATCCCGAGGATCGGTCCGGCAGCGAGGGGCCGCGGGTGGCATGGCTGCGCGACGCCGACCTGCCCAATGCCGTCATCGGCATGCTGCCGGTGATGCTGCCCCTGAATGCGCGCGATGGCGCCGTGGCCACCCGCCGCAACGTCTATGCGGTGTCGCTGCTGAACCGCGGCCGTGTCAGCATTTCCGAGCGCGTCCTCAACCAGCCGCTGTATGACCAGTTCTGGCTGCAGCACCGCGATGGCGCCATCCTGTTCGGCGACGGCCCGCCGCCGCGCGTGGAATCGGCCGGCTTCCATTTCGGGGGCGATGGACTGGTGCTGCGCATCGCCGACAGGAGCGGCGCCTGGACCGGCTACTACAAGCTCAACTACGGCAGCTTCTTCCGCGCCAACATGTGGCTGCCGCTGACGGTGCTGCTGATGCTCGCGCTGGGCCTCGCGGCCGGGGCCGGCTACCTGCTCTGGTACAACCGGCGCGTGATCCAGCCGGCCGAGATCGCCCATCTCGACATGGTGGAAAGCGAGGAATTCAACCGTACCGTGCTCGACACGGCGCCCGTGGCGCTGTGCGTGCTGTCGCGGCTCGAAGGCCGGGTGGTATTCAGCAATGCGCTGGCGAACCAGTGGCTGGGCATCGGCGTGGGCGAACAACCGCAGGATTCGCCCGAGGCCAACAAACTGCTGCGCCAGGTGCTGGGCGCGACCCGGCCGGGCACCATCGAGACCTTCCGCACCCACGAGGGACGACCGTTGTTCGTCGCCTTCGCGCCGACCCGCTACAAGAAGCAGGACGTGGTGCTGTGCGCCTTCGCCGACATCAGCGCGCGCGCCGAGATGGAGCACACCCTGGCCCAGGCCAAGCAACAGGCGGATCGCGCCAACGAGGCCAAGTCCACGTTCCTGGCGACCATGAGCCACGAGATCCGCACGCCGCTGTATGGCGTGCTGGGCACGCTCGAAGTGCTTTCCCTGACCAAGCTGGACGACGAGCAGCGCCGCCATGTCGATCGCATCCAGGATTCGTCGGTGATCCTGCAGCAACTGATCAGCGACATCCTCGACATCACCAAGATCGAGTCCGGCCAACTGGCGCTCGAAATGGATGGCTTCGATCCGCGCGAGCTGCTCGAGAACTGCATCGCCTCCTATGCCGGCATGGCCGAACAGAAGGGGCTGGTCATCTACAGTTGCGTCGACACCGGGACGCCCGCCTGGGTGGTGGGGGATGGCGGCCGGATCAGGCAGATCCTCAACAACCTGGTCAACAACGCCATCAAGTTCACCGATTCGGGCCATGTGGTGGCGCGCCTGCGGGCCGAGCCTCTGCCGGAAGGCCGGGTCCGCCTGCATTTCCAGGTGGTCGACAGCGGGGTCGGCATCAGCGCCGAAAACCAGGCATGCCTGTTCGAGCCGTTCTATCAGATCGATAGCGGATCGCACCTGGTGCGGGGCGCGGGCATCGGCCTGTCGATCTGCGCCCGGCTTGCGCAATTGATGGGGAGTAGCATCCAAGTGACCAGCGAACTGGGGTTGGGCAGCAGTTTTTCGATCGCCATCGAGCTGGACACGGCCGAGCCGCCACCCGGGCCGTCGCCACGGCTGGACGGGCTGCGCGTCTACGTGCGCAGCGCGCGCAAGGAATTGAGCGACAACATCTGCCATTGGCTGATCTATTGGGGCGCGCAGGCCAGCATCGCGCCGGCGTCGTTGACGCGGGACGAGGCCCGCGACGGGGTGCTGGTGGATGTGCACATTGCGGGCGATGCGGCCGCGCCCACCGAATGGCACGGACCGGTGGTGTCGGCGGGAGGCCGCGACGTGCATGGCGCCGCGCTGTACCGGGCCGACCGGCACTATCTCTCCAGCATTGGGTTCGCGCTCGAACGCTGGGCCTGCGGCGACACCGATAGCGCCCGCGAAGTCGCTTCGCCGCACTACGCGCCGCTGAACCTGCGCATCCTGGTGGCCGAGGACAACCCGATCAACCAGGTGACGATGTGCGACCAGCTTGAACAGTTGGGCTGCCAGGTGACGCTCGCGCCCGATGGCGCCGAGGCGCTGGCGCAATGGAACATTGGCGTGTTCGATGTGGTGCTGACCGATGTCAACATGCCGCGCATGAACGGCTACGAGCTGGCCGGCGCGCTGCGTGCGCAGGGCGTGACGGTGCCCATAATCGGCGTCACGGCCAATGCGCTCAAGGACGAAGAGGCGCGTTGCAAGTCGGCGGGCATGAGCAGTTGGCTGGTCAAGCCGATCAAGCTGAGCCTGTTGTGGAACCAACTGCGCGCGCATCGCGGCGGACGGATGCCGACGGCGGCCGCCGAAGCCGCCGCGCGCGCCCCTGGCGCGCCGCCCATCGTCGGCAAGTATCGCGATGTCTTCCTGCAGACCATGACGCAGGATCTGGCGCGGCTGGAGCAGGCCCACGCCGCGGGCGATGCGCGCGAACTGCGCTCGGTGCTGCATCGCATGCGCGGCGGCTTTGCCGCGGTGCAGGCGATGGATCTCTACCAGCAGGCCGAACACGCCGAGGAACGGCTGGTTGCCGATGGCCTGAATGACGCGGCCAAGACCCTGCTCTCACGGCCCTGGAGGCCGAGTTGCGCAGGACCTTGGCCGACATCTGAGGCGCGCCGCGGCGCCGCGGGCATGTGCGTGGCGGCCGCCGCCTGTCGCGGTTCCTGGCCGTTACCAGCGATAGCTGACATTGACCATGCCGCCGTAGCCGTGCTGGGCGCCATTGCCGGTCTGGCCGAAGACATGGCCCGACACTTGCGCCGTCCTGCCGACCCGGCCTTCCGCGCCCACCTTCAATTCGAACGCGTTGCGCGCCGGTTGCGCCTGCAGCGTGGTGCTGCCCATGCGCACCGCCGGCCTGGCGTTGTCGCGCAACCAGTTGGCTTCCAGGAACGGGCGCACGGCGGGCTTGGCCGCGCCCGTGGGCGCGTCTTGCGGGTAGAGGCGCACGCCGACGCGCGACTGCCAGGCGCCGTCGTTGCCGCTGCGCATGCGCGTGCCCTGCAGCGTCGCATCGCGCGCGTCGTAGCGGCTGTAGACCCACTGCGCGTTCGGTTCGACCACCAGCGCTGCCAGCGCCGAACCGGCGGCGAAGGGCTTGAGGGCGTAGCCGGCTTCGAGCGAGGCGCTCCAGACGTTGGAGCGGTAGCGCACCGAGCCCAGTTCGCTGCTTATCTGGTTGCTGTAGCGGCCGTACTGCAACCAGGTGTCGGCGTAGGCGCCCAGGCGGGTGGCGTCGTTCTCGTAGAAGGTGCCATAGAGCCCGGCGGAATAGCCCGACACCTTGCCGCGGGCGCGGGCATGGGTACGCAGGCCGCTGCCGGGCAGGATCAGCGTCGATACCGAACGGCTGCGCGCGTCGCCATAGCCGCCCATCAGGCCGGCATACAGCGCGCCGTCACGGCCGAGCGGGGCCTTGAGCAGGTCGCCGCCCAATTGCAGCATGGCGCTGTCGGTGGCGACATCGACGCGGCCCTCGGACATGCGCAGGCCGCTATCGTGGCGGCCCTGCACGCGGGCCCACAGGCCGCGGCCGTGGCGCGCGTCGGTGTCGCCGTCGGCATAGGCCGGCACGCGGTCGTGCAGGCCGTGGCTGAACAGGCGCGTGGCGGCCAGGCGGTTGCCGGCGTAGGCGCCGCTTTCGGGCGATACGTTCTTGAAGCCGCCGCCGGGCAACACGGGGTCGGGCGGGGCCACGGGGGGCGCCGGATCGCCGGGATCGGCCGGATCGGTGGGGTCGACCGGGCCGGGCGGGTTGACGGGCGGGGTGTAGTCGGACGTCAGGTACCAATCGGGCGCGATGCCGCCGTTGCCGCCGCGCACCAGGCTGTAGTCGTAGCCATTGAGCGAGACAGTGTCGACGCTGGCGCGGTAGCCGGTGGAGCCGCTGTCCAGGCGGAACGCATCGGCCGTGGTGGTGCCGCCGTTGATGGTTTCGACCACGCGGATGCCGTAGGTGGTCTGGCCGCCGCTGCCGCCGGCGTTGACGATGCGCAGGGCGGTATTGCCGGAGGTGGTGCCGCCATCGATGACCAGCCTGTCGGTGGGCGAGGCGTCGTCGCCCAGGCGTGTGTTCAGCACCAGCGTGCCGCCGCCGATGTAGTTGTTGACGGTCAGTGTCTTGAAGCCGTTGGCGCCGGCCGGCGCCGCGAAGGCGACGGTGCCGGCGTTGGCCAGCGTGCCCAGGCTGGAGTCGCCGCGCACGTTCCAGGTACTGGTGTTGTCCAGTTCCAGGCGATTGATACGGCCATTGCCGCGTTGCACCAGGGCGCCGGTCAGCTCCGAGCCGTTCTTGAGCGAGACGTCGACCGTGCCGCTGTCTGCCAGCACGTCGCCGCTGAGTCGGGCGTTGGTCGCATCCAGCGTGACCTGTTCGCTTTCGATTACGGTGGATACGCCGCCGCTGGTCACGGTGACGGCGCGGGAATGCAGCAATACGCCGTTGTCGGCATTGCCGCCCGCGCGCGCGATGATGGTTGAATCGGACACCAGGAACGTATGGCCGCCACCCGAAGCCAACAGGCCGACGCCGTCCTGGGTTTCGATACGGCTGCCGTTGCGCAGGGTGACGGTATTGCTCAGGCCGGCGCCGGTGAGATAGCTCCAGATGCCGTTGGCGCCGGCCCCGCGCGTGGCCAGAACGGTGTTGTCCAGCGTGACCGCCGCGCGGTTGCTGACGGCCAGGCCGCTGGCATTGGCGCCGCTGGTCTCGACCTGGGTATTGCGCGCCGACAGGCTGGCGCCGGAGCCGCTGGCGAACAGGCCGTAGGCGCTGGCGCCGCGGGTGGTGATGGTGGCATCCTGCAGTTCGAGGGTCGCGCCGCCCAGGCGCGCCAGCGCGCCGACCGCGCCGTCGCCAGCGGTATCGATGGCGACCCGCGTGGCCTTGATGCTGGCCGAGCTGCCGTATTCGCGCGACAGGTACAGGCCGTGGGCGTTGGCGTCGCGGGTCTTGACACTGCCGTCGACCAGCGTGACCTTGCCGCCGCGGTTGTCCACGCCCACATGGGCCGAGGAAATGTCGAAGCCGGTGGCCGAGAACGCCGTGCCGGCGGACGGCAGCCAGACGCCGGTGCCGTAGTTTCCCAGCGCCGAGATCGAGACGTTCTCGATTTCGGCCGAGGTGTCCTTGGCGTTGATGTTGATCCCGTAGCTGAAGTCGCCGGTGGCCGTCAGGGCGGCGTTGCGGATCGTGGCGGTGGACGGCGCGCCGCTGCCGGCGCTGAGCATCACTGCCGAGCCGCCGGCGGTCAGGCTGCCGCCGTCCATCTCGAAGCGGCCGCCTTCCACGCGCGCGCCCACGCCGTTGGCGGCATTGACTTCGGTGTTGTACAGAGTGACCAATGCGTTTGCGCCGCGGACGCTGACGCCATCGCTGTAATTGCCGGTGGTGGTGATGCTGCCGTCCTGCACGGTGACGCTGGCGCCACTTTCGGCGGCGGCGCCGGCGGCGTTGTAGCCATTGGTCTTGATGGTCACATCGCGGGCGACGATGGTCGAGCCCGCACCTGTCGCGCTCAGGCCGCGGCTGCCGCCGTTGATGGTGGTGATGCTGCCGCCATTGAGGTCGATGCGGCCGCCGGACTGCGCATGGGCGCCATGCGAGTACGAGCCCAGGGTGAAAATGTCGCTGCCGCCGATGGTGATCAGGCTGCCGGCGCCGGAGGCCGACAACGCGTGGGCGCCCTGGCCGGCGCCCAGCGTCTCGATGACGCTGCTGGTCAGGGTCACGCTACCGCCGGCACTGGCGCGCACGCCGATGGTGCTGGCGGTGGTGGCCGAGCCGGCGGTAATCGTCACGCCGTCGCCGCGCACGGCGTTGCCCGCAACCGAGACGTCGAGGGCGGCGCCGCTGCCCTCATAGGTCAGGGTGGCGCCGTTGTCGAGCAGGCGGTCGACGTTGCCCGACGGGTCACTGACAATGACCTGGCCGAGTTCGGCGGCCTGGAGGGGGGAGACGAGGGCTGGCAAGGTGATCGCCAGCAACCCGAGCATGATGGGGTTGAGGTGGCTGTGCATGGGTGGGTTCCTTGGCCCCTGGCCTTGGCATACCCATACACATCGAACAGAACCGGATCTAAGGAAGCTGGAGCCGCTGAAGCGTACTGGTGCGTATCGGACAAAGGCGATGACGTGGCAGTAGCTTTCATGGTGGGTTCCGGGCGGTCTCGAAAAAATAAGACGATTCTTAGAAGCGCTGCATTGATTTGCAGGAATCGTAAGGAGTTGAAAACGCCGGCCCGGTCTCGTGCATCCGGGCCGGCGTGGCTAGCGGCTTGGCGGCGACGCCCGTCGATCGGGCGTACCCGGCCGGCACGCGCGCGCCGGCCGGGTGCTGGCTCAAGCGGGGAATGCGAGCGCGTTTGTCAGGTCGCCCATGGGCTGCTGGCCGCGCGCTTTCATCGCGTCGTCGCGGACCTTCAGCCCGTTCAGGGTAGGCAGGTCGAACACCCGGGTGATCAGGCGCAGAATCGAGCCGGTGTCGTAGATGGTGTGGTCGACGCGGCCTTTCCTGGCGAAGGGCGACACCACCAGCGTGGGGATGCGCGTGCCGGGGCCCCAGCGGTCGCCTTTGGGCGGCGCCACGTGATCCCACCAGCCGCCGTTTTCGTCCACGGTGATGATGACCACCATGTTCTGCCATTGCGCGCTTTTGCGCAGACTGTCGACGATGTGGGCGATATGGCGATCCCCCGAATCCACATCGGCGTAGCCGGCGTGCATGTTGAGGTTGCCCTGCGGCTTGTAGAACGTCAGCGGCGGCAGCCTGCCGGCTTCGGCATCGGCCAGGAATTTATTGGTGGAGGACAGGTCGCCGAGGCCGCCATCGCGCAGATGCGCGGTGCGCGCCGCGGTGCCAGGGCCGGTGCTCTGGAAATAGTTGAAGGGCTGGTGATGCGCCTGGAAGTTGGGCGAGGACGGGAAGCCGCTGTTGGCTGTCGAGTCGATGGCCGCCTGCCAGCCGCCCGCGTACCAGGCCCAGTCCAGGCCCTTGGCGCTCATCAGGTCGCCGATGTTGTCGTGCTTCTGCGGCGCCATGAACACCGACGCCGGATCGGCCTGGGTCGGATCGGCAGCGTCGCGCGAGAACGCGGGCCAGTACGGCGGGCCCATCGTGTTCACGCCGTAGCCGTCGGGCGTCAGCGCGCTGGCGCCGAACTGCGGCGCGCCGGTGAGAGCGCTGGCCGGCGAGGCGGGCTTGGGCTGCAGGTTGGGGTCGGCGGGGTCGGCGCTCTGCAGTTGCGCGATCTGGCCGCGCACGTTGATCGAGGCGCTGGCCAGGTCTGGATAGATGGGCGGCTGGGCCGCGATCAGGTATTGGTGGTTGAGGAAAGAGCCGCCGAAGGCCCCCTGGAAGAAGTTGTCGCACAGCACGAATTCCTCGGCCAGCTTCCACAGGCGCAGGTTGTACGCGGAATCGCTGTAGCGGCCCATGACCAGCGCGCCGGAGTCGGCCCAGGCAACGAAGCGGTCGTTCTTGCCGCCGTTGATCTGCATCTGGTTCTGGTAGAACACGTGCCAGAGGTCGCGCGTGACCACGGCCTGCGGCAGCGGTTCGCCTTGCGGCCCGCGCAGGTCGAACGGCGCGTTGGGCAGGTTGTTCATGTAGGCCGCGCTTTCGTCGACCTGGTACGTGATGTGGTTGGCCTGTTGCGAGGTCGGCACCATGCCGCCCCATACTGGCGGCAGCACCGGCAGCGTGGTGCCGTCGCGGTCCCGCTGGGTGTAGTCGGCGGCGGTGAGCGCCGACAGCGGCTGCTCCACGCCGGGGAAATTGGCGAACAGGTTGTTGAAGCTGCGGTTCTCCGCGAAGATCACGACCACTGTCTTGACGTTCTGGCGTAGTTGCGTGGTGAGATCCGGCGCCGGCGTGGCCGCGGGTGGCGCGTCATCGTCGCCGTCATCGCTGGAGCAGCCCGCCAGCGCGCCCATGGCGGCGGCGCTGGCGCCGAGCGCGGCAATGCCGGTCAGAAAGCCGCGGCGGGTGGCGCGGACAGGGGTTGGGGCATCGCGGGCGGGGTTAGCCGCGGGCGCCGCGGCATCCTGCGCGAGCGCGCTTTTTTCTTTTTCAGACATGGTGGTAGACCTTGCGAGAGGGAAGGCGCCCTGTCATTGCGCCGTGAAGTCGCCGGATGACAGCCGGCATGCACGACGCGCTAGGCTAGAGAGGCAAGGTGCTATCGGTGTGACCATCCGCTGTCAGAAAGCTGTACGCGGGCGGCGCCCGCGCAAAATTCACCGCAACTGGTGCTCGGGGTGAAATCCGCATGAAAGTCGGGCCCGCCGCCTATCTGCGCATGTTTGGCATGCTGGCGGTTGACTTGCACATATTGCGAAACAACGCTATGATTCAAGGCTTACTTTTTCACGCGCCCGTAGCTCAGCTGGATAGAGTACCTGGCTACGAACCAGGGGGTCGTAGGTTCGAATCCTGCCGGGCGCGCCAGTGAATTTGTACGAAAGCATTTGTACGTGTACGAAGTACCTTTGTACAAAAGTCGGCAGTAAAAATGTCGGCAGTAAGAATGCGGCAGTAGAAATGTTGGCATTAAAATAGCAGTGCGGTGGCAGTTTGGTGTGATACAATTCTGCCTCTTTACCGGAGCGCCCGTAGCTCAGCTGGATAGAGTACCTGGCTACGAACCAGGGGGTCGTAGGTTCGAATCCTGCCGGGCGCGCCAACTCACTCGATGGTAATCATCGATAGGGTCGGATCGGTAAATGCGTTGCTAAATGAATGGAAAGGCCTTTGATCCCGGATCGAAGGCCTTTTTGTTTTGCCGAAGCCACGCGGTTCGGAGTTTCGCGGTGCCGGTGCTTCGCGGTTCAATCGCTGCCCGGTTCGATGCCGTGCTTCGGTGGGGCGCCGCCGTTGCCGCGGTCTTTTTTCGCGCCTCAGTTTGCCATGCCGGCAGATGTGGCAGCCTTGCCGGTGGTGTCGCTGGAGCAGGCTTTTTCCACGTCGTCGTCAAGGCCCCAATCGCCCACGGTGTACCAGTCATCGCCCAGCAGTTCGGCTGGATGCATGGTGCGATCGGAGCCGTTGCCACAGGCCAGCTCGTCGGTGGGACAGTAGCGGTCGCAGCCCCAACAGATGCGTTCGGGATGCTTGGGGTGCAGGGGAAACTTCTTGGCCATGGCAGTGCCTCCTGGGCCCGCGAGCTTCGCGCGGGATGTGTCGCTTCCAGCGTAGCGCATGGCGCAGGCGCGAAGCTTGATGTGACGCAAGCCACGCCTGCGCCCGCCTCGTGCCCGGTCAGCGCACACCCGGGTCCGTGCCATGCTGCGCATCTGTCCCGCCGTGTGTGGCTTGGGCCAGTGCGGGTACATGCCTTGAGTCGCATCGATTTGCGGACCTTCGCGGCTTCATGCTATAAACACGCCTCTTTAGCGCGCCCGTAGCTCAGCTGGATAGAGTACCTGGCTACGAACCAGGGGGTCGTAGGTTCGAATCCTGCCGGGCGCGCCACTTATTCCGATCCGCGTCGATTCGTCGGCGCGAGCAAGGGGCGCTGGCCCCAGGGCCATCGTCGGCGACGCTGGTTCAGCAAGATAGCCTGACGGCCTGGCGGTCATTCGCCAGGCCGTTCTCGTTTGCGCGGCCGTTTTTCCATCCGTCACCAGACGCGATAGGTGCGTCCGGTCAGCGCGCCTTCGACGCTGCGGCGGTACGCCAGCGCCACGCGGTCGGCAGGGGCGGCTTCGAAGCCGGGGAAGTACGGGCCATAGCCGTTCCATGACTCGCGCAGCACGGTTGGACTGACCGAATTGATGCGCGCGCCCGCCAATTCCACGGCCGCGCCGCGCACGAAGCCATCGATGGCGGCATTGACGGCCGAGGCGTTGGCGCCGAAGCGTATCGGTTCGTCGCTGACGATGCCGCTGGTCAGCGTGATCGAGCCGCCCTGGTTGAGGTAATGCTGGCCGATCAGCGCCAGGTCGACCTGGCCCAGCAGCTTGTCGTGCAGGCCGATGCGGAATTGCTCGGCGCTCATTTCGGCCAGCGGGCCAAAGTGCAGGCCGCCAGCGGTGGAGACGATGGCATCGACCTTGCCGACCTGTTCGAACAGGGCGTGGATGCTGTCGCTGCGGGTGATGTCGACCTGGTACTGGCCGCGGGTCTTGCCGACGGCGATGAGGTCGTGGCGCGGGCCCAATTCGCGGGCGACGGCGCGGCCGATGGTGCCGCTGGCACCGACGAGAAGGATCTTCATGGAAAACTCCTGGCATGTATTTGCTGGACGCGGACGGGTTGTGCGCGCATGAATCCATTCTGCGGTTTCCATTCCTATGGAAAAATGCGGGAATGGTTGCAACACTTCATACCCAGGGTACTTAATTCATGGATCGTCTACTCAGCATGGAGGTGTTCGTGGCGGTTGTCGAACTGGGCAGCCTGACCGCGGCGGCGGCGCGCCACGAGATGTCGGCGGCCATGGCGGCCAAGCACATCAAGGGCCTGGAGGCGCGGCTCGGCCTGCGGCTGATGAACCGCACCACGCGCCGCCAGAGCCTGACCGAGGCGGGCCAGGCCTATTACGCGCGCTGCAAGGCCATCCTGGCCGATATCCGCGAGGCCGAACAGGGCGCCGAAGCCTTGCGGGTCGCGCCGCGCGGCACGCTGCGCATCACCTCGACGGTGTCGTTCGGTTCGTTCGCGCTGGCGCCGGCGATTGCCGACTACCTCGACCGCTATCCGGACGTGAGCGTGGAACTGGCGTTGAGCGACGTGGTGGAGGACCTGGTGGCCTCGCGCTACGATCTGGCGGTGCGCATCGGCGAGCCGCGCGATTCGGGCCTGGTGGCGCGCCGCATCGGCAGTTACCAGATGATCATCTGTGCATCGCCGGCCTATCTGGCGCGCCATGGCACGCCCGCGACGCCGGCCGATCTGGGCCGCCACCAGTGCCTGGATTTCTCCCATTGGAGCCGCCGCACCGGTTGGCGCCTGGGAGATGGCGAGGGCGAAGGCGGGCAGGCCGACTATCCGCCGACCAGCCGTTTCCTCGCCAACAATGGCCAGGCGCTCAGGCAGGCGGCATTGGCCGGCTTCGGCATCGTGCTGCAACCCGAGCTGCTCCTGGCCGAGGACGTGCACGCCGGCCGGCTGACGCCTATCCTGCGGCCTTACTGGCCGGCCGCGCGGCCGGTCACGCTGCTGTATCCGAAGGACCGGCAGGCGTTGCCCAAGCTCACGACGTTCGTGGAATTCGTCGTGGCGCGGTTCACGGGGAAAACGGGGCGGCGGTAAGGGGCGTCAGGCGCGTCGTCGGTCAACCGCGGTCAGGTTCAGACCGCTTTTGAGCAACTGGTAGGCCTGCCCGCCCAGCCACGCGACTTTCTCGCCGGAGCTGGTGCGGCAGACGCAGTGCGTCCTGGGATCGAAGCGGGACGTGCCCAGCGCGGAATAGGCGTCGGGGTCCGCCACGAATCGTTCGATACGATACAGCGTGCCGTCGGGGGCGGTGGCCAGGACATCGGTCAATCGTCTTGCGGTTCCGAGCATTTTGGGTACCTCCCATGCGCGGGCCGTTCTTTGCGCGGCGCCATCATAGTTGTTCGAACATGTTCATCGGGTCGGGCGATGGCCCGGCGTCAATGAAAGTGTCCTCCTAACGATGCATCATCGAGCTGTTCGGGCGTGACTCCCAGGGCTGCCGAAATGCGGTCCAGGATGATCTGGCGGGGCCGCGGGCGGGGCCTTTCCAATTCGATGTAGATGGAGTGGTCGACTCCCAGCCGGGCAGCCATGTCAGCGGTGCTGATGTTCAGGTGCTCGCGCCAGGCGCGTATCAGGCTCCAATCGTTGCCGGTTTTTAGACTTGCTACAGCTGATGGTACGACGTTTTTCGGTGTCGCGGGCGGTTGGCGCGTGGTCTCGGGGCGGAAGGCGTCGCGCACGGTGTTGAGGGCCTGCGCGCCGCCGCCGGCGTCGACCGGTGGCGGCGCGGCGCCGGGCTCGGCGGTGAAGAGGGTGCCGTCATTGATCTGGCGGTACAGGTTCTCGCCGACCCAGGCGAGGGCCTCGCCGTTATCGAGCATGCATTCGCAATCCAGGTGGTAATTGCTGGGAATGCTCTCGAGTTTGGCGATGGTTTCCGTGGTTGTGGCGTGGCGCACCACGCGGTGCAGCACACCGTCGGGCGAGCGCACGAACACGTCGGGAAGTCTCCAGGAAAACGGAATGATGATCTCCACGCCTGCAATGGTTTGGTGCCACTGTATCCCGCAGCGTACGCGATGAGATGTGGGGTTTCCCCTGCATCGCGGACGTTTGTCGATGGTAGTCCCGATCGCCGCGAACATCTTCACGAATCTTCACGCAAGCGCCGCGCCGGCGCGTTACCGCTGTCGCTGCCGCGGCGCTCGCGTCTGCTTGCGCCGGCACGCGCGCGGGATGCTCAGAAACCGGCCGCCGCCAGCAAGCGCGGCATGAGCCCGGCGGCCGCGCCGCGCAGATTGAAATGGGCGTGCGGGTCCAGCGGCGTGGCGGCGGGATTGACCTGGACCACGGTGGCGCCGGCACGCAAGGCGCGCAGCGGCAATTCGGCGGCGGGCTGGACCAGGGCCGAGGTGCCGATGCTGAAAAACAGATCGCAGTCGCCGGCCGCCGCCAGCGCGGCTTGCCAGGCGTCGGCCGGCAGGCTTTCCCCGAACCAGACGACGCCGGGCCGGATTGGCGCGCCACAATGGCTGCACGCCGGAGGCGCGAGCGCGCGGCCCGCGGCCGGTTCGCTGTGCGGCGCGGAGTCCGCGGCGATCGTGGCGCGGCGCTCGCAGGCGCTGCAGCGCGGCGCGTGCAGGCTGCCGTGCAGATGGATCACGTCGTGGCTGCCGGCGCGTTCATGCAGGTTGTCGACGTTCTGCGTGATCAGTGTCATCGCGGGCACTCGCCGTGCCAGTGTGGCGATGGCGCGATGGGCCGCATTTGGCTGGGCGCGCGCCACCTGGGCGCGGCGCCATTCGTACCAGCCCCATACCAGATCGGGTTGCGCCGCAAAGGCTTGCGGGGTGGCGAGCGCGCGGGCGTCGAAGCGCGCCCACAATCCGGTCAGGGGATCGCGGAACGTGGCGATGCCGCTTTCGGCGGATACGCCGGCGCCGGTGAAGACGGCCACGCGCCGCGCCCGCGCCAAGGCGTCGGCAAGCGCGGGGGGGATGGGAACAGGAATGGTGTCCATGCCAGGCGGGCGATGATGAGCAAGTCCGATACGCTGCACGCGTGCGCCCCGCGCTGTCAAGCGCGGCATGGCGCCGCGCGCGTGAATGGGCGCGGCGCGGACATGGCCGCGGCAGGCGGTGATTGCGACAACCGTCCCAAATCGTGGATACTGGAACGCCAAATTGGGATATGCAATGGCCGGGCCCATGGCGGGCCACGGCCGCTCCGGAGACACGCAATGCCCGAAGTCCTTGCCGGCCTGGACCGCCTGCGTCATTTCATCGCGACCGCGACCCGCCTGGCCACGCCCGCCGGGCTGGCGCAATCGCCCGAACTGCAGGCGGCGTTCACGGCCCTTATCGCGCACGACGATTGGCTGCCCGAAGCCTGTACCGTGCCGCATCCGCAGTACTACCAGCAATACCTGCTGCATTGCGATCCGCTGGAGCGGTTCTCGATCGTCAGCTTTGTGTGGGGCCCGGGGCAGCAGACGCCGGTGCATGACCACGAGGTGTGGGGCTATGTCGGCATGCTGCGCGGCGCGGAGGTGAACCAGCGCTATGCGCGCGATGCCGCCGGCAGGCTGGCGCCGCGCGGCGGGCCCGAGACGCTGCGGCCTGGCGACGTCGAGCGGCTGTCGCCGCAAGAGGGCGACATCCATCGCGTCTCCAATGCCTTCGACGATCAGGTCTCGATCAGCGTGCACATGTATGGCGGCAATATCGGCGCGGTCTCGCGTCACGTCTACGATCCGGCGACGGGACTGGCCAAGCCGTTCGTGTCGGGGTATTCGGGCGCGGCCGTGCCCAATCTTTGGGACCGTTCGGCGGCGGTGCGCGCGGCCCTGCCGGCCCAGGCCGCGTGAGGCGCCCGCGGGCCTGTTCGCGGCGCGCGCGTCGTGCTATGTTCGCGTCCTAAATATTGGGAAACCAGGAAATGGACAAAACATTGCTCAAGGGGCTGATGGTGCTGGAGGCGGTCACCGACGTCGACAACCCGCCGCGCACCATCGATGCGCTGGCCGCGCGCGTCGGGCTGACACGCAGCAATACGCACCGCACGCTGCAAACCCTGATCCACGCCGGCTACGTCGTGCGCGACGAAGATGGCGGCGGCTACCGCGGCGCGGTGCGGCTGTTCGAGCTGGCGGCGCGCCAACTGGGTCAGTTGGACCTGCGCAAGCTGGCCGCGCCCTTCATGCGCGCGCTGGCCGACCAGACCGGCGAAACCGTGCATCTGTCGGTGCTGGACGGTTTCGACGTGGTGTACGTCGACAAGATCGACAGCCCGCAGCCGATCCGCGCCTATTCCATGGTGGGCGGGCGCGCCCCGGCCTATACGGTGGCCACTGGCAAGGCGCTGCTGGCATACCAGGCCGAGGGCTACATCGAGCGCTACGCCGACAAGCTGGAGCGGCACACGGCGGCAACGTTGGTGTCGATGCCGTTGCTCAAGGAAGAGTTGCGCAAGGTGGTGCGCGCGGGCTACGCGATCAATCGCGGCGAATGGCGCGAAGGGGTGGGCGGGCTGGCGGTAACGCTGTTCAACAGCCTGGACCAGCCGGTTGCGGCGGTCGGCATCTCGGGGCCGCTGGACCGCTTGAGCGCGGCGCGCATGAAGCAGTTGGCGCCGGACGTGGCCGCCTGCGCCCAGGCGATTTCGCGCGGCCTGGGGTACCGGCGCGGCTTCCTGGGTGAATGAACGCCGTGGCGACTCGCGCGGGTCCGTAGGCGGGCGGCCCGGGCAGCGCCTGTGCGAGGCGCCGTTTGATGTGGCCAGGTCCTAGCGGCCGCCGGCGCGCAGCCGCGCCAGTTCGGCGGACAGCTCGGCCACCAGCGCCTGGGCCCGCGCCAGCGGGTCGTCGGCGCTGGCCGCGGCGGGAGCGCCGCTGGCGGGCGCATCGCGCAGGCGGGGCTGCACGTTTTCGTGGCCCACGCTGACGTCGACATCGAACACCAGTTGCTCTGCGCGATGCCAGGTGCTGAACCATTCCAGGGGCTGGCCGTGCTGGTCCATGCCCTGTCCTTCGAGCATCAGCAGGGGAGTGCCTGCCGCGACCTGCAGCAGGCCGGCCAGGGCGGCATCGGCCGCCACGGCCCGGATCTGGTTGCGGCCGGCGCCGGGATGCAGGCCGAATCGCCGCGTCAGCACGCCGTGCAGCGAGGCGTTGGTGAGTTCGTCGGCGCGCAGTCCGGGCACGGCCGCGGCCGGCAGCCAGGTGCGGACGTAGGCCAGCGGCGCGTCGGCGACGTGGCGCAGCCGTTCCAGCAGCAGCAGGTCGCTGCTGCCGAAGAATTCGGCCACCGCCTTCGGCGGCTCGGCCGGCGCCAGGTCCAGCACGCGCGTCTTGAGGGTCACGCCCGATTGCGCGAACTGTTCGTACAGGCCGGTGGAGCGCTGCACCAGGCGCCGGTGTTCGCGTGGCGCGGCCACCACCGCCGGGCGTCCGGCCTCGCGCTGGATCAGGCTTTCGGCGGCCAGTGCCGACAGCGCCTGCCGCACCACGCTGCGGGCCACGCCGAAGTGTTCGCACAAGGCCGCCTCGCTGGGCAGCAGGGCGCCGGCGCCGAGCTTGCGGCTGCGGATGTAGCCGCGCAGCAGCGCCGCCACCTGGGCATGCAGCGGGACGTCGCCGGAACGGTCCAGCGCGGGCAAATCTTCAGCGTTGGCGGGCGCCATGCAATCAACCTCCTGTTTGAGCCCGCGCAGTTTCCCATACATGCGTCCAGCCGGGGGCCAGATGCGCGGCGCGCTCGGCGGCCAGGATCAGACTGTCTTCGCGGGCGATGCCCTGGCCCGCGATGTCGAACGCGGTGCCGTGATCGACCGACACGCGCACCACCGGCAGGCCGACGGTGATGTTAACGCCGTCGTCGCCATAGACGGCCTTGAAGGGGGCGTGGCCCTGGTCGTGGTAACAGGCGATCACGAACTGCCACTTGCCGCGCACCGCCTGGGGGAACAGCGCGTCGGCGGGGATCGGGCCGGCCGCCAGGATGCCGGCGGCGTTGGCCTCGGCCACGGCGGGCGCCAGGATGTCGGCGTCTTCGGTGCCGAAGATGCCGTTTTCGCCGGCGTGCGGGTTCAGGCCCGACACCGCCACCGGACGGTCGCCGCGGCCCAGGGCCTTGGCGAACGAGCCGGCCAGGCGCAGCACCGCGCGCATGCGCGCCGGGGTCAGGTCTTCGATGGCCTGGCGCAGCGACACATGGGTGGTGGCGTGGAAGATGTAGAGGTCGCCGGCCGACAGCACCAGCGAGAAGGTCTTGACGCCGAACTCGTGCGCCAGCAGCTCGGTGTGGCCGGGCCACTTGTGGCCGGCGGCGTGCATCGCGGCCTTGTTCAGCGGGGCGGTGACGATGCCATCGACTTCGCCGGCGCGCGCCAGGGCGCAGGCGGTGGTGACAAAGCGCACCGAGCCGTCGCCGGCGTCGGCGCTGATCTCGCCCAGCTTGACGTGGCCCAGCGACGGGCCGGCCTGCAGCACTTCGATGGTGCCGGGCGTGTTGGTGGCGTCGGCGGGGCGCTCGACGCGGCGCACGATGGCGGGGTCGCCGCCCAGGCCGCGCACCGCGTTGACCATGACGTCGACGTCGCCGATCACGACCAGGCGCGCCTTCTGGCGCAGTTCGTCATGGCCCATCAGCATCTTGGCCGTGATCTCCGGCCCGATGCCGGCCACGTCGCCCAGGGTCACGGCCAACAGTGGCAGCTTGGGGGCAGGGGTTTGTGTCATCGCTTGAATCTCCTGTCGCGGATCGCGCGCACGGCGCGAACCAGTACGTCTTCGGTGCCAAAGCCGCCGGCCTTGGTCACCACGGGCAGGCCGTCGGCCGTGCCTCCGGTCAGCGTGCCCAGGGGCACGCCGCCCATCACTTCATCCACCAGGGCGATGCCGCTGGCGCCCAGCGCCAGCAGCACCTGGCGCGCGCCGTCGCCCCCGGTGGCGACCACGCCGGCGGCGCGCGAGGCGCCGATGGCCTGCGCCGCGAGCGCGCCCAGGCGCCGCGCGACGGCGTCGGAATCGAGGCCGTCGCGCTGGCCCTCGGGCGCCAGTAACAACAAGGTGCCGGCCTGCCGCGCGCCGTCTTGCGCATGGGCTTGCAGCAGCGGCGCGCTCCAGGCCTGCCAGGCCGCATCGTCGGCCAGGTCGGCCAGGCCGGGCGCCCAGGTGCGGGCGCCGTCGGCTTGCAGCGCGGCGGCCTGGGCGCGCGCGGCGCTGTGTTGCGAGGTGACCACCACCACGACCGGCGCGGTCTGGTCGGCACCGGCCCAGACGCGGGCCAGCGGCACCGCCAGGCCGCCCGCGCCCACCGGCAGGGCGCGTTGGCCCAGCAGGCCGATGGCGCGCGCCAGCCGTTCCAGGTCGGGCTCGTCGCGCGCATCGACCACCACGGTGGCGCCGGCCCCGGCGATGCGCGCGGCCAGCGATTCGGGGGCTTCGCCCGGAACGGCCGCGACGTGTGCACAGCCCAGCAGGGTCGGGATATGGCTTTCGGTGACGGGTGTGACCGGGTCGGTGGCGGCCGAGGTGTCCGTGACCGGCTGGCCGTTCACCATGAGCACGCCGTCTTCCACCGTGCGGCCGGTGGCGGGGAAGGCGGGGCAGACCACTGCGATGGTGTCCGCGCCCCAGGCCTCGCGCGCCGCGTCGATCTCGGCCTTGAAGGCGCCGCGCAGCGTCGAGTCCACTTTCTTGTACAGGCGCGAGACGCCGGCGGCGCGCAGCCGTTCGACGTTGCGCCGGATCACTGCGCCGGCTTCCGGGGCCGGCAGGGCGCGGCTGTGGGTGGTGACCGCCAGCACGTCGACATCGTCGGCGGCGGGGGCGGCCAGCGCCTCGTGCGCGCCGTCGATCGACAGGCGGGTGGTCCAGCCGGCCCGCACGAATTGCACGGCGGTGTCGCCGGAACCGGTCAGGTCATCGGCGACGATGGCGATGGCGGGATTCAAAGGGCCTCCCCGCGCGCCTCGCGGTAGTTGCCGCCCGGGCCGGCGTCGGCGGCGTCCTCGGACTTGAGTTCACCGGCGCGCTTGAGGAAGAACGAGGCCAGCAGCGGTGCCAGGATCGAGCTGATCAGCACACACGCGGCGACCTGCGCGGTGGCGGTCGAGACGTATTGCTGAAAGTTGGGGTCGGCGGCCGCCACCACGGCCGGCGTGGCGATGGCGTTGCCGGCGGTGGTGCCGGCCGCGAAACCCAGGCCGCTCTTGCCGCCACGGCGCAGGATCAGGCGATAGCCCAGGTAGACCAGGCCGCCGGTGATGGGGCTGATGATCAGGCCCAGGATCAGGCCGCTGATGCCGCCATTGACCACGGCGCCCAGGTTGATGCCGGTGCCCAGCGCGAAGGCGAAGAACGGGATCACGATGTTGGGCACGGGCTTGAGCACGTCGCGCCACTTGGGATCGAGGTTGCCGACCACCACGCCCAGCAGGAACGGCACCAGGGCGGCGACCAGGGCGATCATGGGGATGTCGGCCAGGCCCGAGGCGCCCAGGAACAGCAGGCTGAAGAATGGGCCGTCGTTGACGGCGCTGGCAACGTAGGCGCCGCGGTCGCGGGCATCGCCGTACTGGCCGGTGTAGGCCAGCCACAGGCCGCCGTTGCTGTTGTCGAAGGCGGCCAGCAGGGCCAGGATCGACACGCCCAGCACGCCGTCCAGGCCGACGTAGCTGCCCAGGATGATGATGAGGGTGGCGGGCACCAGGGTCTTCATCAGCAGGATGGTGCCGGCGGTGGCCAGGATCGGGCCGCCAGTGCGGGCGTTGACGTGGGTGCCGGTGGCGAAGATCAGCAGCGCGATCAGCGGCAGGGCGCTGTTCTTGAACAGGGCGGTGGTGAAGCCGCCGATGGCCAGCGCGTCGGGCGCGAAGGTGCCGAGCAGCGAACCCAGGATCAGCGGTACCAGCATCAGGCCGCCGGGGATTTTCTGCATCGTGCCAAAGAAGGGCGAGCGGGTGGTTTCGGTCGTCACAATCGGAGTCTCCAGGGGGATTTTCTCGCGGCGCAGACGTTCATGCGTGCGTCTGTCGGGGGGTTGAAAGCCGCCAGTGTACACCTGTACGTACAGCATGTACGTACAGGATGGCGCGCTGTGGCGGCGGCGCGACGCCGCCACAGCCATACCGCAAGTGCCCCACTGCGTGGCCCGCGCAGCCCATCAGGGAGCCCGGCCCGCCGCCCGCTCATCCGTAATGCGCGCGCCGGGTTCCGCCTTCGCGGCGGCTGGCCTTTTCCGCCACGATGTTGTCCCGCGCCATGCGCCGCCCGCGCTCGCCGATGCGGCCCAGCAGGTCGCGCAGCAAGGCGACCTCGGCCGCGTCCAGGTCCTGCACCAGCAGGTCGTTCAGGCGCATGACCTCGGGCAGCAGGGCGTGATAGCGGTCCAGGCCTTCGGCCGTGGCCTGGACCCGCACCACGCGGCGGTCGGACGGGTCGGGCAGGCGTTGCAGCCAGCCCTTTTCACACAGCGCCCCCAGCGTGCGCGAGGTGCGCGCCAGATCGAGCCGGGCGGCGCTCGCCAGTTCGGCCGAGGTCATGATGCCGCCCTCGACCGCGCACGCCAGCAGGCGCCATTCGCGCCGCGTGATGCCGAACCGGCCCTCGCACAGCCGCACGAAGACGGGGTTGGACTGGGCCCAGGCCTGGTAAAGCTGGTACATCAGCATCCCGGCCAGCGGATGTTCATGTTCTGCGGGGTCTTGCGGGGGCATTGTCGTCTCCTGCCTGCGGCGCCGCGGACGTCGCGCGGCGCATATCGTTATGGCGAGTATTGGCAGGGACCTATCGTTATGGCAAGTACTGGATTAGATCAAGCAATCTCCGCGGCGCTACAGTCGTTGCGCCGATCCGGCCATGGCCCGACATGCAGAAACATAACCGACAGCGGGCCGCAGTCACCAGGGAGACAACTGTGCGAAATTGGATATCCTGCGCCGCGTTCGCGGTGCTTGCGGCGGCTTCGGCCGCGCCGGCCTGTGCCCAGCAGGCGCCGCTGGATGGCGCCTTGACCATCGTGGTGGGCTATCCGCCAGGCGGCAGCTCCGACCGCATCGCGCGGCTGGTCGCCGACCGCCTCAAGGACCGCCTGGGCGTGACGGTCGTGGTCGAGAACAAGACCGGCGCCGGCGGCCGCATCGCGGCGCAGGGCTTGCATGTCCTCGCCGAACGCCAGAATGTGCTGATGCTGGCCAATCCCGCCGTGATGGTGGTGGCGCCGCTGGTATATGCCGAACCGGGCTATGACGCCCGCAAGGATTTCAAGCCGGTCTCGCTGGTCAGCCGCTACAAGTTCGCGCTGGCCGTGTCGGCCAGTTCGCCGATCCATGACATCGCGGCGCTGCGTCGCTGGCTGCGCGAGCATCCGCGCGATTTCACGGTGGGCGTGCCGGCCACCGGCAGCCTGCCGCATTTCTTCGCCCTGATGCTGGGCCGCGCCATCGAACAGAAGCCCGAGGTGGTGGGGTATCGCGGTTCCGCGCCGCTGATCTCCGAACTGATCGGGGGCATCCTGCCGCAGGCCGTGGACACGCTGGACACGCTGCTGCCGCAGCACCTGGGCGGCAAAATACGCATCCTGGCGACCTCGGGCGAGGCGCGCGATCCGCAGTTGCCCGAGGTGCCCACCTTCCGTGAGGCCGGCATCGATCTGGCGGCCGACGGCTGGAATGCATTCTTCGCGCCGGCGTCGATGGCCCCGGCCAAGATCGAACGGCTGGCCACGGATATCGCCGCGGTGATGCGCGACCCCGCCATGCAGCGGGCTGTGCGCGCGTCGTACCTGGAGCCGGTGTCGGCCGATGGCGCCGCCACCGCGCGCGAACTGGATGCCTATCGCAATCAGTGGGAGCCGGCGGTGCGCGCTTCCGGTTTCACGGCGACCCAATAGGAGCGGGCAACGATGAGCGCGGTGCAGAATGTGTTGTTCATCATGGCCGACCAGTTGCGGGCGGATCACCTGGGCTGCTATGGCCATCCCTATTTGCGAACGCCGAGCCTGGACGCGCTGGCCGCGCGCGGCGCGCGCTTCGAGCGGGCCTTCGTCAATTCCGGCGTGTGCGGTCCCTCGCGCATGAGCTACTACACCGGCCGCTATCCCTCGCGCCACGGCGCCACCTGGAACCGGGTACCGCTGTCGGTCAACGAGGTCACGCTGGGCGAATACCTGGCCGGGCAGGGGCGCGACCTGGCGCTGGCGGGCAAGACTCACGTCATTCCCGACCGCGCCGGCATGGAGCGCCTGTCTATCGACGGCGGCTCCGAGCTGGGCGCGCTGCTGTCGCGCGGCGGCTTCATCGAAGTCGACCGCTATGACGGCCACCATGAACCCGGCGCGGAAAGCGGCTACCCGGCCTTCCTGCGCAGCCACGGCTACGACAGCGCCGACCCCTGGACCGACTACGTCATTGCCGGTGTCGACGCGCACGGGCAGGTGGTCAGCGGCTGGAACATGCGCAACGCGCACTTGCCGTCGCGCGTGGCCGAGCCGCACTCCGAGACCGCCTACATGACCGACCAGGCGCTGCGTTTCATGCGGCAGCGCGGCGGCCAGCCCTGGGTGCTGCACCTGAGCTACGTCAAGCCGCACTGGCCCTACATGGCGCCCGCGCCCTACCACCAGCGCTATACGGCCGATCAGTGCCTGCCGGCGCGCCGCAACCGCGAGGAACTGGCCGGCGCGCATCCGGTGGTGGCTGCCTACCGCCAGCACGAGGAAAGCGTCAGCTTCTCCACCGATGAATGCGTACGCGTGGTGCGCCCCGCCTACCAGGGCCTGATCCACCAGCTCGACGACCACCTTGGCCGGCTGTTCGACTACATGGAAGGCGCCGGCCTGATGCGCAACACGTTGATCGTGTTCACCGCCGACCATGGCGATTTCCTGGGCGACCACTGGCTGGGCGAGAAGGAACTGTTCTACGACACCGTGCAGCGGGTGCCATTCATCGTCATGGACCCGTCGGCCGCGGCCGACGCAACGCGCGGCCAGGCGTTGGCGGACATGGTCGAAAGCGTGGACCTGGTGCCGACAGTGCTGCGCGCACTGGATGCGCCAAGGCCGTGGCACCGGCTGGAGGGGCGCGAACTGCAAACCGTGCTGCATGGCCGTGGCGCCGACGAGCCTTGGCGCGATTGCGTTTTCTCGGAGCTGGACTACAGCTTCCGCCAGGCGCGCCTGCTGCGCGGCAAGACGCCGCAGCAG